>JBEVTH010000033.1:0-17118 GCA_041156085.1 Candidatus Nitrososphaera maunauluensis | reverse complement strand
AAAGATATAGCACATGCCTAGCTATACAGATTACCTTAAGTTAACAGAGCCTTTTAATTAAAAATAATAATTAAAAGTGAAAAGTTAGCTAATTTATCCTATCGTGATTTTCCCAGTCATAAATGGATGAATTTTACAGTAATACGGATGATCTCCTGATCCAATTTTACTTGCTGGAACACTGTACTTTTGATTAGGATTCAAAAAATTTGAATCAAACAGTTTTCCGGTGTTAGGATCTTGTACACCGGTACCGCTTGTCGCCGTATGTATGGTTACATCGGCATTTGTCCATGTAACGAGTGCATCGGTACTTGCCTTTGATGTATCAGGATCATAGTTTGGATTACCTTGTGTTGATGCGCCTTTTAAAATAGTAATTACAACCTTGTTAGTGAATTTAGATTCATCTATTACCGGTGAAGCAGCAGGTTTGTTTGCCTGCGATTCGTTTACAGTTGGAAGCTCTTTTCTATATAACGAAACCACTACCCCGGGCTGCGGAGTGAACATTGCGGCTAAGTAGTAAAATGCAATACCAGTAACTGCGCCAAAAATGAGAATTACTATAAGCGCAACCTTTCCAACTGAAGCCATACCGTGTTACATTTTACTATGTCAACAGACCCATATTAATTTCTTTTAGTCTTTTGTTAAACTATACATTATTATCTAAATTATGAGCCACATAATAAAAAACTAGAAATTGATGTTAGTCAAATCAGCACATTATTAGAAATACAAGAGGTATGCATTCAATATGTTATGGTCTGGGATGCATTGTTGGGAGCTGTTTGATATACATTGCAGTAGTAATTAATTAAGTTCATTATGTATATTTAAGAAACGTATCCCTTCTCTGTTATTACAAAAGTCCGCTCTATTTCTTGATACTTTATTAAATCATTTTTCAGTACAAGTGACAAATATTCTTTTAGTTGTGCCCATGGGAGATATCCTTCGTACATGATTCTAGCTTTTAGTGCTACCGTCACTGCTGGTAGCCTTTAGAATAATGGAGATTATGTCATTTTTACTTCTGTATCACATTTGTAAAGTACTCTAACTCTATTTAATAGAATATTAAGCTGATTAAGACGTTTATTATTAGAGTTGTCAAAGAGATTAGGAAGTTGGGATAATAACTTAGGGATACAGTTTCCGTAAATTGCCGACAGATATAATTGAGATTCTCCATTACTCCTTTATCTTTCTTGCTTTGCAGAGGTCTGTAAAAGCTCGCCTATCTCATTATTCATTTTTAGATAGTTTAATCCTTTCTCAGTTGTCTTGTATCTCTGAGAACCTTCTAGATACTCTAACAAGTTGTTTTCAATTAGTACAGAAAGATATTCCTTTAACTGTGCATAGCTAAGAAATGCTTTATACATTATTTTTGTCTTGGTTGCTCCACCATTGGCGGCCTCTAAGATCATTGCTACTATTTCTGTTCTGCTTCTGTATTTCATAACAATCTTGTAATAAAAGATCTGATATTTATGAGAAGCCGTACTATCGATCATGCTATTTGATCATATTATTCGATCGATCAAGTGATCATTCTACTAGATTAAAGATGGACCTTTAATTGCCAACTCATTATCTGATTTGATGACACAAGCTATAGCTAACATCTAACCAACACTTTTTTGAATCATTTGAAGAATGTAAACCTTTTTAGCTGTAACCATATATACTACTAATATGTCTAGTAGTACTATAATCGCAGTAGTTAGAACGTAATTATGTGTAAGTGGAAGATTGTCACAAATCATATGACTTATTTTTTGAAGATATCGAAACATACTTCTGAACACGTCAACAAGTTCTCTCAGCTCTTATGTATGAATATTTTTTACTTGGAATTATCATTCCATGTTTCTTAAAACCATATTCAAAAATAGGTGAAAGGCTGATTCGTCACCTTAATGAACTCACAACATCCTTATTCAGGATGCTGTGAATATTAGTATATGTAACTCTTCGGGTTAAGATATCTTATCGAAGAGTGAGAATCGACACTTGTGTTGTCAATTATGACTTCAAGTTCTCATCGCATCAACAGAGTTGGGAACTTTACTGACCGTTCATCGTAAAATCAATTTTTGGTTTTATAGTCTCTAGACAATCGATGCATGAGATCATCTAGCGACTTTCCTAGGATATTATCATAATTTCAGTAACGTTTAGATAATTTTTAAAAATGAATTCCTATAATCATAAAACAATAAGATAAACATCTACAGCTTACATTTAATGATTTATGGTTATCTCAGAGAAGTTAGACATCTAATAATAACCCAAAGAAAATTGAACAGTCTATCTTTTTCGATTATCTACATATCTCGAATATTTATTTTAGCATCACAACTTTTATTTTAGACACATCTTTCATGATACAATGAAGAGAGTCAAGAGTTTAAAATGCGTCTTTGCGGAAATGGAATTACTAATTTCAGATATAAAGCCATGCTTCAATGGAATATTTCTGGTGAATTATGTGGAAAATGCTATGGGAAAAAATTGACAGAATACTACATTTCTACTGAGCGTCAAACCACTATAAAAAAATAATTAAAATTGCATATAGTGTCGAAAGTTTTTCTCTACACATAACATACGATATACCGTTTTTTAGACTACTACCATGTATATATCTAATATGAAAAATTGAAACTAGCGATACGATTTCTGTTTTCTACGCCTAGCTCCAGGTCCGCCGAATTTCTTCGATTCGATCTGTCTAGGATCACCTGCTAGAAGGTGTCTGTCAAAGTCAGTGATTTTCTCTCGAATTTCTTCACGTATATTCTTTGATAATGGATGATCCTTTGGATCTCTTCCTCCTTTTCCTTCGCCTGTTAAAGCCCTGGAAATTGCAACTGCACTAGCGAATGCTTGTCCCATAACACCCCCGCCTTCTACTTGGACAGCGATATCAACCCTGTTTCTTAATTCTCCTACTACGGTGAGTGGTGTTAATATCAATTCCTTAACTGCTTCTGGTTTTAAAACCTCTACTGGAATGTTATTGATCCTTACCTTGCCATTCCCTTTAGAAATTGTTGCAACAGCTCGACATCTTTTTCTTTGCCCTGGATAAAGATCTATTTTATTCATACTTTGTGCCCCCTTTCCATCCAATTTGTTTTGCTATATCGCCGACTGTAGTGTAGTATGAGACAGGTTTTGTAATCTTTGAATAATCAAAAGATTCAGTCTTGACATTCTTTAGATCTTCAGGAATACTCATATATACTCTTAATCGTTTAAAAGCTTCGATACCACTTGTCTTCCTTTTTGGCAACATTCCTCTCACCATCTTAGTTAGTATTGTATCAGGTCTTCTAGGATGGAATGGACCGTGAATAGGATTTGTAACAGAGTTGATTTCAAGATGCTCTTTATAAAGATCTATTGTCTTGTATCTATTTCCAGATAGCATAGCTTTCTCGGCGTTTACAATAGTAACCCTGTTTCCTTGCAGTAATAACTTTGAAACCTGCGAACACATCCTGCCAACAATGCAATTTGCTGCATCAACTACTACTGGCTGTTTTTGTGAATTCAGTTCCTGTTTAGCCAATTATATGTACACCCTTACCATCAGGATGACTCTCTATTAAGTCATCAAGTGTAATAATCCTTCCTCCTGAGCCTATTATCTTCTTTGTAGCTGCTCCAGATATTGAAAAAGCACAAACTGTCAACCTGTGTCCAATTGCTCCACTACCTAACACCTTGCCAGGAACAATAATTACTTCGTCATTTTTAGTAACATTTGCCAGTTTACTTACATTAACCTCTCTTCTGTTTGATCTTGGACCTGAAAGCTCATCTTCCAGCGAACGCCAAATTGGAGCCTTACTCGTTTTAAAAGCTCTGCGGAGTGCCCAGGTTGCGTTATTCAATAAAGCATTAGCAAACATAATCGATCTATTACGTCCGTTATCTCAAATCCCCAAATAAACGTACCTATATATTATTTGGTATTTCAAGCGATTGAATAATATAATTAAAACTCTTGATTTTTAGATTTATCTTTTCAATAGCTGCCATTACTACCTCTTCTGCTGTTAATGCTCCGTTTGTTTCAATAGTAAGAACAGATTCGTTTTCATCCTTTCCATCTTTAACGATGGCTGCTGAAGTTGGTTGCCATTTTGCATGATCCTTTCCGACGCCTAACCTTGCATATGCTTCAAATTTTAACTTCTGACTTGGAGCAAGAACAACAATTGGAATATCCTTGCTAACGGGCTTTACAAGTTCGTCTTCAGACAAAAGCTCTCCAGAATTCACAACTTTGGTTTTTTCGTTTGCCTCAGAATCTAACACCAATAATACTCTACATTTTGAACACCCCAAAGTACTTTTACAATCGCAATCATGTGGCACTACAAATCTATCAAGATCTGTTCTTAATGGGATGAGCCCTAACCTGTGAGCAATTGCTTCATCGTGCATGACAGAAGAGTTCTCTAAAATAACAACATCATCCATAGCTAAAGTTGGGACTTCACTTATTGACAGCCGTCTAATAGCATTAATATATTGTCTGGGGACATTACTAAATTTAATAACAATTCTTTCCTCTTCCTTTTGAAGAATATCAATAGACTGAGAAATCAACCTTAATTCGTAAAACATTTGTCCATCGCATCCTTAAAAATCTACCGACACGTACAAAACATTTCATTAATGGTCTAGAAACGATTCATATCTATAATGAATATCTTTATTATGACCATATTATCATAATATGATGGTATAAAGTTTATATCTTTAAACTATTTATAAACTTATTATATGTTTTGTTTTATGAATAATATATATTATTGTAATATATATTATTTTACAATATATTATATTTGGCTTCCTATAACTTATAATATTTTTTATATTTCCTCCTGAAAACTGTGTGATAATGTTTCAACCATCAAAAGGAATTCTTATTTTGGGCCTGGCTGTTCTCTTGGCTGTCCTGCTTTCGTTCAGTTTCTTATCTAACGCACTTGCAGCCGGCCCTAATAATTATACAAAGGATGATCCTGCTGCTAAATGGAGTTGCTTTAAAAAAGATACTAAAGGAAATCTCTTGGTCAATAAAACCACTGGATTTCTTACTCCATGTCCAATAGATACAGGTGATAATGCGTGGATGTTGACATCCGCAGCGCTAGTATTAATGATGACTCCGGGGGGTTTGGCAATATTTTACAGTGGCCTTGCGAGACAAAAGAATGCAGTAAACACACTTCATATGGTTTTCATAACGACAGGAATAATCGGCATACAATGGGTATTATGGGGATACAGTCTTGCATTTGGACCAGATGCCACGGGCAATGGATTTATAGGTACACTTGACTGGGCTGGTTTAAGAGGCGTCCTTCATGATGTACCATCAGATGTGTATGGCGGATTGGGTGGTCCTACCATTCCTCATATGACATACATGGCATTTCAAATGATGTTCGCCATCATCACACCTGCCCTAATTGTGGCTGCGTTAGCAGAGAGAATGAAATTTAGTGCATTTGTTATTTTTATTGTTCTGTGGGCAACATTTGTCTACGATTTCTGTGCTCACTGGACATGGTCACTTGGATCTGGTGGAACGCATGTTGGTTGGACTGGTGCGCTTCCATCTCTTGACTTTGCAGGTGGAACTGTAATCCATATCACGTCAGGTTGGTCAGGCCTGGTTATAGCTTTGATGATTGGACGTAGGCTTGGATATGGAAAGATACCTATGGAACCACACAATATATCACTCATAGTTCTAGGAGCAGCATTGCTGTGGGTAGGATGGTTTGGTTTCAATGCGGGCTCCGCAGCCGCAGCTCGATCAAATGCGACAAGCGCGTTTGTTGCAACTCAGGTTGCAACAGCAATGGCAGCTGTAACTTGGGCATTGATTTCATGGGCTCACACAGGGCGAGCTTCGACAATAGGTGCAGCATCTGGTGCGGTGGCTGGTCTAGTAGCCATTACTCCTGCATCAGGATTCGTATCTCCAATGTCTTCGATTATTATTGGTATTGCTGCTTCAGTCTTTTGTTATGGTGCAGTGATGTTTAAGAGCAGACGCAAATGGGATGATGCACTTGATACATGGGGTGTACATGGTGTAGGAGGTCTAGTAGGTGCACTATTGACTGGAACATTCGCCCAAACTTACTATACTCCTGCAGCAAATGGACTTGCGTTTGGAAACCCACACCAATTTGTGAATAATGCAATAGGAGCGTTTGCTTCTCTAGCTTGGGCAATGGGTGTTACAGCAGTAATAATCAAGGTCATGGATTTGGTGTGGCCCCAAGGAATTAGAGTTACACCAAAAGAAGAGGAAATTGGACTTGACTTAGCTCAACATGGAGAACGAGCATACGTTACTGACTAAGAAATATTCCTCTCTTTTTTTAGTATTTACTGAATCCAATATCTTATAGCAATCATAATGAAAATAGTTTAGATGTCTAGAAGCTTTACATCATAGAATAACTAACCATCGTACATAAGCCCACTTACACAAGTACATATCTACCTAATGTTGTTAAACAATAAAAAGGAATAAAGTTCTTACTAGCCATTTCACAAGGTATTTTGTTCAAATGTAATATCATGCTTGACTTATTATTATAATTAATATCTTTATCCAATATATTCACAACATGATTCTATATTGCTCAAAACATCTGATGCTTTTCTTCAACGAGATAATGAGATTTTGCAACAAAACTACCAATAACCATGGAGAAAATGTTTGTGAAAAGTACAGAAACTGAGTGTCCTGCCCATTGATTCCTTTTTCTAGTTGCTACCAAATGTCGAACGAGTATTTGTCATTATTATTTTTATCTCCTGTTTGTATGTTTGTATTTTTGAATAATCCCACATATGTGAAACTTTGATGGGCAGGGAGTATAAAGATAACTTTATCTTTGTCGATTATTTATTGAAGGCATGGCTGATCAAGTGTTCATGTTTACCGTAACTGCCGGTGTCTTCGCAGTGTTTACCGCACTTTTGTTTGTAGCAAGGGCAAAAAGGTATTCACAAGGATTCAAGTCAACAACAGAAGGGTACAAGTCTGACCTTTAGGAACCAGTTGATAATCTGTACATCGCAACATACAGCGACGAACAACCCTTCCCAAATCTTTTTAATATGTTAATAAAGGTTTTGTAGTTATACTTAATCACATTTAAGAAAACTTAATGCCTACGACACTATAATGATATAATACATATTGACACCAAGATTTACCTCAGCAAATAATGATGATAATTACTATAAAAGATACAGTTGGTATATACATACCTACCAATGGTTTCACAAAAATAGATCGATACTCATAGCATTGAGCGTTATCAGTATCATACTTCTGTTTTTTCTTCACCTTTTTACCATCACAATTCAAATTTCAGTGAATTCAACTCCGGCGAGGGTCATCCAGATTATCACCATCATATTGATTTCTTTATTATCTCTTTCAGTAATTTGGAGGGGCCTGGTACCTGTAGTCATATGTAGCCTTGGTATTACTTTGATATATGGCAGTATAGTTATCTCATCCTACACGCTTACTCTACCTACTGCAAGTTACTTCAAAGGATTAAGAGTATTAATTGATCAACAGATTATATCTATGGCTACTGAAGGTTACTTCTTTCTTGGAATTGCAATGATTGTCCTAAGTATGATAATTGCATACAAACCCACTCTATTGTATGTCAAAAATAGGCCTACACCTTCGCATTCGTTATGGATAGACTATCAGAAATGGTATGATAATATGCAGCTTGCTGGAGGTTATACTGAACCTAAAATACCCCTGAAGACCTTAATGAGTGAACAAGAAAAATACCTTTTATGGCGCTATGAATATGTTTTAACTAGTATCTATAACACACTTTATCTTGTCAAGCCAGATGGCTTTGTTCCAAAGAGCTCTACTATTTTAAGGGATAAGGAAAGCGGTAGAATGATTGGTGTAGCAAGATATAGCGGATACTTTGTGTGAAATTAGAGACCAAGAGAAGGCTTCTAATTTTAGTCCTTACGCTTTTCAAAGGTAACATTTAATTGACATGGCCAATATTCTCATTAGCAAGTAGAAATACAATATCCAATAAATGTATATTTTCTAAGTTTTAGTGCAGCTGACTCCACATCAAGTATTAAGCATCATAGCTACGCGCGACAGTAAAGATTAGCCAAATATAAATATTCTAAAACAGATTAAATCTTATTGATGACTCCTAGACGACAGAGTTTAGAAATGTTTCAGACGATTCGAATCGCGTGGGGCTACTAGTTTTCATGAATCATTAACTCGTCAGAAATTAAGAAGATTTGTGGGATTTAAGCACTGACATGCATATATAGTGCGTATGAGGACTATTCTACAGACTAATGGCGGATACTAAATTTACCATTGTTCGTCTAAATCTAGATAATAATAAGTTTGAAATTCTAGTGAAACCCGATCCCGCCTTAGAATACAAACTAGGCAAAAGAAGTGATTTATCAAGTGTACTAATTTCTGATGAAATTTATTCTGATGCTAATAAAGGTTCAAGGGCAGCTAGTGAAAAATTAGTAAAATATTTCAAGACAACAGATTCGACAGAAATTGCCAAACAAATCCTTTCTCGTGGTGAACTTAGTTTGACTACTGATCAACGTCGAAAAATGGTTGAGGAAAAGAAGAGACAAATCGTTCAATATATTAATAAAAGTTTTGTAGATCCCAAAACACATATCCCACATCCACCTTTGCGAATTGAAAGTGCAATGAACGAAGCGAGAGTTGTAATTGATCCTTTTAAAAGACCTGAAGATCAAGCCAAGGCTATAATTGATTCGCTTAGAAAGATTTTACCTCTAAAATCAGAGACTTTGAGACTAATCATAACTGTTCCACCACAATTTTCTGCGCAATCCTATAACATATTGAAAACTACAGGTAATTTTAGTGGTGAGCAATGGCTTGCAGACGGTTCTCTTAGAGTCACAGTAGAAATAAATGCTGGAATGAAAGGCGCCTTCCTTGATAGAATAGGATCCGTATCAAAGGGCTCGGCAAATGTAATAGAAGGATAAAGTGAGCATATTCTCTCTATACATCTCTATATCCTTCTTTTTAACACTTAAAATATAAGACTGATCTTACTGACCAAACAGTAGAGAAAGGATGGAAAGAATTATTTTGTATAATGAGGCTTTTGTTCTAGAGGTGCCTTGTTGATAGTATGCAAGAAATTAAAAGAAAGTATGTAGTGCCTGGTGATAAGGTTATTGAGGGGAATTTTAGGCCTCTAATGAATGTAATTAAAGCAGGAAATTCTATTATTGCTACAAGAATTGGAATTGCAGAGACTGGAAGAGATGGTGTCAAAGTTATCCCACTGTCAGGTGTTTACATTCCTAGAGTAAACGATATTGTAATAGGCAAGATTGTCGATCATTCTTCACTGTCTTGGGAAGTAGACGTTAACTCTTGCTTCTCTGCCCATTTGCCCGCACAGGATGTATTTGGGAGAGATTTTTCTCCAGCTAGAGATGACATGGGTAGACAATTGGCAATAGGAGATTTAATTGCTGCAAGGATTATTGCATTTGATAGGACAAGAGATCCAATGCTAACAATTCAGGACAAAGATTTAGGTAAGATACCTCGTGGAGAATTGTTAAAAATTTCTGCAACTCGTGTTCCAAGACTTATTGGAAAGCGCGGTTCAATGATACAAACAATCGAGCAAGCAACACAAACAAGAATTTTAATTGGTCAAAATGGAATCGTTGTTGTTATGGGAAGAAATTTAGATGGAATAAAACTAGCCACAAGAGCAATTAAGATGGTTGAAGAAGAAGCTCATACAGCGAATCTAACACAAAGGGTTAGATCTTTATTGAACGTACCAGATTCTTCACAAGTAGAAGGCAGCTCAGTTACCCAAATTCAGAATAACCAAAAGGGTGAAGAGATTCAATCTACCATAGAAGAATCAGAAGAAGGCGAAAAAGTATGATGAACCAGACAAATAATCTAATTGATGAAAATGGAAGACGAACTGATGGTCGCACTCCAGATGAGCTGAGACAAATTAAGATAACTGTCGGAGTGGTAAAAAATGCTGATGGTTCTGCGTTCATAGAATTTGGCAGAAATAAAATTATTGCAGCCGTCTATGGTCCTAGGGAAGTACATCCAAAACATATGGCACTTCCGGATCGATGTATTTTAAGATGCAGGTATCATATGTCCCCATTCTCTACTGATACGCGCAAGAATCCCGCTCCATCTAGGAGAGAAGTTGAAATTTCAAAGGTAATGAGAGAATCATTAGAACCAGCTTTAATATTAGAAGATTATCCACGTGCTGCAATAGACCTATTTGTTGAAGTATTGCAAGCAGACGGCGGTTCAAGATGTGCTGGCATTACAGCCGCATCTATAGCATTAGCTGATGCAGGAATCAATATGCGTGACATAGTGTCGGCATGCGCCGCAGGTAAAATTGACAACAAAATTGTTCTTGATATTAATGATACCGAGGACAAGGAGGGTGGAGCAGATATGCCAGTCGCTTACATGCCGCATCTTGAACAAGTAACACTATTACAGCTTGACGGCATATTAACTACAGAACAGTTCAATGAATGTCTAGATAAGGCAATATGTGGTTGTAATATGGTTTATGAAATTCAAAGGCAGGCATTAATGCAAAAGTACTTTGGTAACGAAACCGAGTTGAAGGAAGAACAATGAGTTCATCGAAACGTTCAACAATAATAGTCGAACATTTGCGCAAACAGCAAATGTGGGAGGCAATTTCAAAGGGAAAGAGACTTGACGGGAGAAATCTGAATGAGACAAGACCAATTGAAATTGAACAAGATATCATAAAGAAAGCAAACGGCTCGGCAAAAGTAAAATTAGGGAATTCAGAAGTTGTTGCAGGAGTAAAGGTTGAGACAGGTGAGCCATTTGAAGGACTTGAAAACAAGGGCGCATTAATTTTATCCGCAGAAGTACTGCCTACTGCATCGCCATATAGTGAACCTGGTCCTCCAGATGAAGAAACAGTCGAACTGGCAAGAGTAGTAGACAGAGGTATTAGAGAATCGCATATGATAGACCTTGATAAATTAGTTTTAGTTCCAGGCAAGATCGTCTATACAATATTTGTTGATTGTAGTGTCATCAATACCGATGGTAATCTGTTTGATGCGACATCCTATGCAGTAGTTTCGGCGTTAGTTAGTAGTAAACTTCCCGTTTTTGAAATACAAGATGGAAAGGTAGTTGATACTGGAAACAGGCAAGACCCGCCAATCACTACCATACCCGTCTCAATTACAGGTGTAAGAATTGGCGATGTAGTGGTTTCAGATCCTACAGCTGAAGAAGAGGCATGCATGGATGCCAGAATCACGATAACCACAAATTCGAGTGGCGATTATACTGCGATACAGAAGGGATCTACGGGCGCTTTTACTATTGAACAAATTAAAAAGGCTGCTGACACAGCAAGGATTAAAGGAGAGGAAATACGGAACAAATTAAAGGAGTTGCCTAAGACTGGTTAGTAGAAAGAAACAGGGTCCTACAGGGCTCAAAGGTTTAGGCGTAAAATTTGGAGCCACTGTACGCAAGAGATATGGAAAGGTCCACCGCACATTAAAACAAAAGCGGCGATGCCCATCATGCGGATCTCTACGATTTGATAGAATCGCATCAGGTATATGGTATTGCCCAAAATGCAAATACAAAGTTGCAGCTGGGGCTTATGATGTCGATATTGAAAAACTACAAAGCTAGAATACAAATTTCCTTTGAAGCCCACAAATCAACCCTAATTGCAAAATCTATTTATTCAGCATTAAATCCTGACATCAAGATTTCTTCTGATTCTGGGGCCAAAACAAAAGTTTCTGTTCATGTCAGTAATTTATTTATAGAAATTGAGACGGATGATATTCCAAGTTTACGGGCTATAGTCAATTCTTATTTAAGATTAGTTAATGCTTCCTACAAATGCATAGTAAGTTAACGGTATGATTTTATGCTAGTAAATTACATCAAAATATTGTATTAATATGAGTGAACAGGAACTTCCACCATGGCTTAGAGAGCAAGTATCACGCTTACAACAACTCCAACAGAATTTACAAGCAATCATGATGCAAAAACAACAGGTAGAATTAGAAATTGTTGAAACCGATAGAGCTCTGGAAGAGATAAAGAAGGCAGTTGGTGAAGATACTGTATATAAAAGTGCTGGTCCATTGTTAATTAAATCAAAGAGAGAAGATGTTATGAAGGAACTTGAAGAAAAAAAAGAACTATCGAATACTAGAGTAATGGTTCTTTCGAAACAGGAAACAAGAGTAAAAGATAACTTAAAGGAGGTTGAAAATAAAATTAACCAAATGATTAGAGGAGGAGCACAAGGTGTTTCTAGTAGTTCTACACCAAGACCCAAAGACGGATAATTAGATTTCAGTTGAGAATATTTTCTTTGGATTCCTGCAGTTATGCAAACAAACTAGGAAATGAAATAAATATGTAGCGCAGTGAACTGCTGCATACCACCGTTTTATAAACTAATGAATTTCTGAGAAATTGAGTGTTAGTTTAAAGAACATACAACATGTTAATTTTGATGATACAGAAAGCATTGCTATCCAGCAGTGAGCTATAGAAAAATAAAAGAGGAAAGTTAGACACATTAACAACCTTTGATTAAATTAAGACGTGCCTATCAGGATTGTAGTTGATGAAAGGGAGAAAGGTAGCAGAATTCCCAATCTATTACGTCAAGCAGGTGCAATAATTGATTTTGCACAACTTAAAGTTGGTGATTATATTGTCTCTCCAGAAACTGCAATAGAAAGAAAAACCATACGTGATCTAATTAGCTCAATCTATGACGGGAGATTATTTGTACAATGTTCAGAACTTGCTCAGCACTATTCTAGACCTGTGGTAATTATTGAAGGAAATATTGTAGATCTCCTTGGCTTTCCTACAGATATAGATGATAATGACCAACTTAAGATATTAGAAGAAAGAATTCCTTTAGCATATGATGCACTTGCAGTAATAGCACTAGAATTCAGAATCCCAATCATTCATACTCCATGTGCAGAATATACATCACAATTGCTTGTTGTTTTGGTAAATAAATCATTGCAAGAAGGGCGAAGCAGCGGTCCTTTATTAAGGAGGATAAAGAAGAGTAATCCTATTTACATACAACAACTGTCAATTCTCTCTTCGCTGCCAGGGATAGGAGACAAACTTGCAGTGAGAATGCTCGAGAAGTTTCGGACACCTCAGCGTGCACTAAGTGCATCCATTGCAGAACTTGCAATAATCCCTGGTTTTGGAACTGCTCGTGCAGAAAAAATACGAAAAATTCTGGATTATCAGTATAATGACAAGATTAAACTAACCCAAAAGACACTTTTAGAAGACATAGATCAGAATAAATCGACTGAGAAAAGTTCACATATATAATTGGATGTTTTCAATTGATTGATTATACAAAATATGAGCACATAAAAAATTATGCATATCTCTGATAATAATGTATTAGAGCAAAGACATTATTTTTCTAATAATAATACTAAATCCATAAAGTTAAAATTCAAATTAATATAATTCAATTCAACATAATACATTGCAAATATGTAATCATATTTATGATCTGAAAAAATTAATTTGGAGCAGGAATTAGGAGATAATAAGCATTTTATAATAAGTATTGGAATGAATTTTTGACCTCTGGATAAGCCAACTGCAATACATCTTCCTGTAAATATTACTGCCAATGACAGTTGAAAAATCGTTTGCTTTCTGCAACTGGTATAAATGTCCATTATAGAATTGTGATATCGTGTTAACCAGCAGATCTGCTTATCTTTTTGTTGCTTTTCCCTTTATCTAGCGTCAACAGTTTTTCTAAATAGTTTTGATGAGTATTAGTAAAAGTTACCTGTCATATAAAGCCAATATATTTTCAAATTTGGTATATTTTTCAAACAATAACGCTATTTATGGTAACAAATCGTGTAAAAATCTGATTTCTTGAACCTAATTGCCCTTGCGCATATGACGTATTAAAACAGACATTTGATATGTATAAGGATCTGAAAGGGAATGTAAGCTCAAATTGTCTTATCAATACAGATGACCCTGTTCCTATTACCGTCAATGCCAACAGTCAAATGTGCTGTCAAGCCATTGATAGAAATGAAATCAATAGAGAGTATTGTTCAAGCATTATAATAGATATTTAGATCAATTCTAAGGCAATAAAAAGTGGCAGCGAGTAAGTTTAAATTTTTCAACAAACCTTATTTTGTGATTCAACATGGTTCGCAAGATATCCCTTCTGATACCATTGATTATTATAGCAGTTATTATAGGAGCTTTTGGCCTTACCTTTGTTCCATCGGAAATTAAAAATAAGCGTTTAGAATTTGCACAAGGGGCAGTAAAGATAAATGATGATTTAATTAAAGTTGAAATTGCAAAATCTAATGCAGAAAAACAAAGATGGCTAATGTTCAGAGAAGAAAGATTACCCTTGAACTCTGCAATGATCCTGATTTACGATAAACCTGACTTGTATTCATTGTGGCTTTTAAATATTGAATATAACCTTGATTTGGTTTGGTTTGATGGAAGTGGAGATGTGGTATATATGGTAAAAAATGCACCTCCGTGTAAAAATACCTTCGATGCATTTAACTGTACTTATAAGAATACAAAACCTGCCAAATATGTGATTGCTGCAACATCAGGGTTTATAGAAGTACATAAAATTACTAATAAATCAAAGATGACTACAATTTTCACCTAGTAATATGATATCCATATTGGATTCCCTATTTATAAACAAGAGTAATAGCAGAACATCTTACCAAATTGTTGAATACTAATCAGTGTCAACTGCTTTATGCAAATCAGCATAGGCCTGTCTTATTTCTTCTACCGATCCACCATCTTCAAGTGTTGTCACGTCACCAATTTCCCCTCCACTTGCTATCGATTTGAGCAATCTTCGCATTATTTTTCCACTTCTAGTTTTAGGAAGTTTGTTTACAAAGTAAATTTCATCAGGTGATGCGATTGGTCCTATTTTTGCTCGAATGTAATCAATAAGTTCTTTACGTAATCCATCAGATTCGGAGAAGCCTGTCCGAGGTACCAAAAATACAATTATTGATTCTCCTTTTTTCTGGTCGGCTCTACTGGTTACTGCAGCCTCTGCAATAGATTGATGTGATACAAATGTACTTTCTAGTTCTGCTGTGCCAAGTCTATGTCCGGCTACTTTGAGTACATCATCTGATCTGCCAAGTAACCACAAATATCCACCATTATCATATAATGCATAGTCGCCTGAATAATATACATCCTTGAATTTTTTCCAGTAAGTATTTTGATATTTTTCATCGTCTTCCCACAACGTCATCAACATTCCAGGCCATGGTCTTTTAATCACAAGATATCCTTTTGTGTCAGGAGATACGGGTTTTCCATCTTCGTTGACAATAACTGCATCTATTCCAGGTACCGGAAAGGTTCCAGAACCAGGTTTCATTGAGAAAGGTTCAATTCCAGTACATGCACTTACCATAATTCCGCCTGTTTCAGTTTGCCACCATGTATCAACAATAGGACAATTTTCTTTTCCAATAGTTTTAAAATACCACATCCATACTTCTGGATTAATTGGTTCACCTACTGTCCCCAATAAGCGTAGTGAGGATAAATCAAATGAATTTGGAATAGCATTTCCATATTTCATATACATTCGAATGGCTGTAGGAGTCGTATACAGGATTGTTGTACCATGCTTCTCCACTATTGACCAATACCTATCCGGTTTTGGGTAATCTGGAGCTCCTTCGTACATTATTTCAGTAATACCATGCATCAGTGGGGCATAAACAATGTAACTATGACCGGTAACCCATCCAATATCAGCGGTACAAAAGAAAATATCTTCCTTTTTAAAATCAAAAACCCATTTAGCTGTTGCATAAAGATATGTTAGATAGCCACCGGTGCTATGCAACACACCTTTTGGCTTACCAGTAGTACCAGATGTATAAAGGATATAGAGTGGGTGTGTACTATCTACAGCTTCTGGTTGACAATATGACGGTGCATTTTCAATTATATCATGCCACCATACATCGTTTGATCCCATCATGACATCATTGGAGGCCCTTTTCAAAACAATGACATGATTTATCGAAGGTATAGAGAGTACTGCCTCGTCTACAACTCTTTTTAGTTCTACAAGTTTTCCTCTCCTAAAGCCACCGTCAGCAGTTATGATAACTTTAGATTTTGAATTATTTGCCCTATCGGATAGTGCATGAGCACTGAACCCAGAGAAAATAACAACATGTATCGCGCCAATTCTTGAGCAGGCTAGCATTGCTATTGGGAGCTCAGGAACCATCGGAAGGTAAATTGTAACACGGTCACCTTTTTTGATTCCAAGGTTTTTCAGGGCACTTGCAAATTTGTTAACAGAACGATATAATTGATAATACGTAAACGATTTATACTCGCCGCTTTCACCTTCCCAGATTATAGCTACCTTATTTTTTGCATCGGAACTGACATGTCTATCAAGACAATTGACAGATGCATTTAGCGTACCACCAACAAACCATTTTGCGAACGGACGATTCCAGTCAAGTATGTTATTCCATTCTCTATACCAGAGTAAATTTTTTGCCTGCTCTGCCCAAAACTTTTCATAATTTTCTGAAGCTTGCTTCCTTATTTTATCAAATTTTTTTCCTTCCAGCGTTACCTTTTCACTTGGATTGTAGACTTTTGATAATTTGATAGAATTTTGGTCAGACATTTGTATAAGAAAGCACAAATAATTTTAAAAACATTATGGATTATGCACAGAGTATTTGATACATAGACGACGAATTCTAAATAAACAATTAGCTCTTTATATATTATAAACATGCAAGTATCTTAAATATTATAACGAAATTTTGCATTACTTAATTCGACTTCTACAGATTAATAGCTAAACATATTATCTATACAGCATTTTATTA
>JBEVTH010000032.1:0-17472 GCA_041156085.1 Candidatus Nitrososphaera maunauluensis | reverse complement strand
GCATTAGACTGATTGAGCTTTAGCGATTACCTTTGCTTAACTTAACAGGGCCGATCTATTCAAATTGCCATTCATAATATATACCTCTAAAAGCGTTTATTTAACGATTTAATGAGACTTGACACTTTTGACCTTAGGGTGAAAATTCCGTGTAGAGTGTGTACAGGTGCTTACATTTCTAAACACTTTATACGTAACTCAATGGTATTGGCTTGAAATATCCCTAACGTTATGAGTAACAGTCTGAAAAATGTTAACAGGTGGTTGGAGCTGCAAACAAGGTGTAACACCAAGATGCTTAAATATCATAGATTGTAATAGAACAATCATATGAATAGCGTAATATGAAAGATTCTACTCATACAAAGAAAAACAACATAATCGCCTTTAGGCTACCACCAAAAGTCATACCTATATACGAAGATCTAGCAATACAAGCAAAACAAGCAGGACTTATACGAGATTCCGGTTTGAATAAATTAGCAAAGTTCTCAATATCGTTCTTTGCTGAAATATGGCTACAGCAACAAGCTAACATAGCTAGAAATCAACCAAAGATGCCACAACAAAGGGATCCATTGAAGCAAATGGGTAGTACGTATTCAGCTTTTGATCCACAGGGGACATTCTAATGGTTCACATTACATACACCAAAATATTGATAGGTAATCCAACACAACCTATCGACCCACTTTATAAAGAATTGGGAATGAACAAGCACACAGTATACGAAAGAGCATATGGTTTTGGTAGTATCTATGAAACAGGACAACCAGATGAACTTCTCGCGTTCTATAATAGGCACAGACTGATGATGAGCGTCTATCTAAGAAGTCAACAATGCAGAGTCTAGTTACGAAAGTCATTGATATGGCAGTAAACAATGTAAGAAATCCAAATGCACAGGATTTGTACCACTATCATATGCTGGCTTTATTTATTGATATAACTGAAAGCAACTTTATCATCAATTTTCTGTAAGGTGATATTTCGGCAAGATAAATCTGTTCTCTGCTAGGCTTTTATATCTATTCCAATCTCAGTCATAGTATGAAACTAGATTTTTTTAGTAGGAAGAAACACAAATGCAATAAGTGTGGCGAGAAATTTAAGACCAATGTTGAACTGATAGAGCACAATCACACAGAACATGGGCCAACAAAGTAACAGCAGTATGATTCGTGAATTGATTCATGAATACAAAAAGCCAAGATTAGCTCTCTATGCTAAAAATAACCATGAAGAAAATTGCAGGATTGCCTCAGAAGTGCAAAAGAGCTAACTCAAAAAACCATACAACCTTAAAAGATGAAATAACCTACCATCAATTCTTTTCTCATCTTCACTAGTACCCAATACAATGTAGAAATTGAAATTACCTTATTATTTATCCAAAATAATTCAGACTAAAGTACAGCTTGAGAAATCGGTTCAATATCTTTTACCTTGAATATAGGAGACGATATTTCGCAAACAAATGAATATTGAAGACGTCAGCATAGGCATCAGCATAAAACGCTTGACATCAACATAGAATCAACATACGTTGATTTAGTCACAGAGATATTTGTGGTTTTATCAGCGTCCAAGAACCAAGGGTCATTCCGTAATTGAAGTAAGCAATCATGTATGTAGGTTTAGTGTTAAACTTAATATCGCTGTCTAATAAATAGATTTATTGGACATACCTGAATCTGTATTAAAAAGAGATCTTATGCCTAAAGATTACGATAGGCCAAGAATAGTAATTGGCAATTATTATTTAAAATGGAATGATAAATCCTATGGTATACCTCAAAAAGAAGTGCATGAACTAAAAAGGTTCATAACTAATGCAATTCCTTTTTTTGATACTAGTTATGAATTTCTGTATAACTTTGAGAAGCCTAGATACAAGGATAAATATCGTTTGTATAAAGAATTAATTCCAAATGTACACATTTCAAATACAAACAAACAAAGTATAGTTAAATTTGAGCTGCATATGCATCCAGATGGCTCTACGTTTATTGATAGAATAGAAGGGATTGAACCAACAACAACGGCAGCAATGGTCACACCAAAAAATGACAATGACCACATAATAGAACAGAAAGTAAACACAGAACAAAAATATCGTTTTGAACCCTTACTTTATCTAAAATGGACTCTAGGAGAACTGTTATTTAATCGCCAGGGCAGAATTTAATCCGAGAACAATTATAGGAAGTACTATGCCCCCTGAGCTCCACTTGTCACTAGTTGTCATGGTGTGATAGTTGTCTATATGAATTCCAATCGTGGTAATGAATCAAAGTACATTGCAAGGATTTATTCAGAACAAGAGATCGCCAACACTGGTACTAGCGCTAGGGTACTGAACAATTACCAGCACAACTACTAGAGCAAAAATCGCATGTTGCATTTGTCAACGAATAAGAATAACCTTGTTTATCTTTTTAGAACTATTTATTATTCAGGCAAGCCATAACAGGATCAGTCAAGGCTGTCGTGAAGTGGCGCAGGTAGCGAAGGTAATGGAAGAGGTACGCTTACTACATGGTAATTTGCTGTCTTAAAAGTAACTAATTAATTTATATGTAATCACCTTGATATAGTTACAGGTGATAAGATATGATTCATGTGACAAGTAGTTCATGGAACGAAGATGTATTAACATCAGATCTCCCGGTCCTTGTTGATTTTTGGGCTGAATGGTGCGGTCCTTGTAGGATGGTCGGTCCAGCAGTAGAGCAGCTGTCGCAAACAATGGGCGATAAAATAAAAGTAGCTAAGGTAAATGTTGATGAAAACAAGGAAATTGCAATGAGATACAGTATTCGATCGATTCCTTCTCTGGTACTGTTCAAAAATGGAAAGGAAATAGCAAGAACAATTGGAGCAGCTTCGAAAGACAAATATCAAAAATTCGTAGAAGAATCTCTTCTAAATAGCAGCTCTGTCTCTTCTTAAAGCCTGGCGCCCTTAATTTTTTTATAAAAGTGAACGCCAGGATTTGCTTGTTAGGGAGTTCACCTACTCTGTGCTGCAGCTGCGAGAGAATTCTGCCTACGAAAAATCTCAATGAATATCTTTGATAACATAGCGTCTATACTTGATTTTTCTTGCAAGCAACGAGAATAGTAATATGCTATATTCCATACTCATAGCAACGAGTACTGTCTTGAATGCTCATGGGTGAAAAGATGGTTGTGTCTTTCCTCTTATCCATACAAGGCATTTTTAATTCTTCATGGTAAACAATGTTGAAAGAAGTGGCAATTGCAATTACTTGATTAAGTGACTCCTGAACGAGTTTAAGTCGAGATTAATTTAACAAATCTCTTCCAATTTAAAAAACATAGGTGGTTCCTACGCTGTTTTGTATAAAAGCATTGGGCATATTTCTGGCTATTTCATTTACGGCCTGAAAGCCAGAGCAATGGCAAGGAATGACGAATCTGGGTTTCAATTTCGTAAGTTCATCTATAGTTCTAGAAATTATCGGTTCGAACGTTCCACCAGCTAGGTGCATTCCACCAATCGCTGCATATATTCTATCCTCGCTCGTTAATTCCTTTGCATATTTCAGTATATTTATTATTCCTGAATGTCCGCACCCTGTAATAACAACGAGTCCTTTGCCCTTTATATTCAAAATGATAGCCTGATCATCTCTGATTAATGGATCATTTTCCATCCTTCCATCTACCTCTGAATAATGATTAGGAAATCCTTTTTCGAAATCATTCGTCCTCGGTACTTCTCCCGTAACAAGCACACTGTTTCCCATCCACAAGCTAGGCGAGTGTTTTTCTACGATTTTATAGCCAGCCTTAATCAGGATTGATCTATTCGGTGCGGGTAAACTTATAACTCTACCATCTTGGAACTTTACCATCCTCTTCCTGAAGGCGTGTTCGTGAAGAAGGAGCGGTATGGTTTCTTTTGCGTTCATTTTCTTTCTGATATTCAGCAAACCGCCTGCATGGTCAATGTGCCCATGACTAGAAATCATTAACTCGCATTGATGGAGGCCCAAACCTAATACATCTGCGTTGTGTGCAGCGGACAAGGGATTTAAACCGGAATCAAATAAAAGCCTACGTTCTGTTCCATTTGTTTCCAATCTTATAGTTACAGAAAAACCGTGTTCTGCTATTAATGATCGTTCAAACCAATTTTCAGCTACGATTGGACGATATGCCACTTGCGTATTTGGTAGCAGTATATCTACACTATTATCAACTAAACATGTAACTTCTGCATTTTCAAGGTTCTTTAATGCCATATATTCTTACAATAACCGCTTTATGTAAGGATATATTATTTGATACTACTGTAGCTTAGAAAATGAAATGAGCATCCGAGAACAAATACCTCTAAAGCCTATTACAGATGTAAATTTTTTCGTCAAATACGTTGTCAAAACCATCATCAAATGATTCACATGTAATTAGAATGACTGGAATGCTTGGCTAACAGACAACCGACTAAGTATACATAACAAAAGACATAATAATATTAACAATAACGGACAGGACAAGCATCTTCTATTATCTGGTGCTAGAATACGCAGATATTGAGCGATCTATACATTAATACAGACAAATATCACAAGCAGTGTACAATTGAAATGAAACTTGTGTATTGATCACAAATACATAGTTTGTACATGTTCATCCTTTGCAAGAACAATATCCTATATCTATCATGGCTTTCTATTGAATATCTCCAATTTCTTTTTCATGTCACGAATAGTCCTTTTCAACTCGTGTATATCTTTAGATATTTCATCAATCTCACTTCGAGTTGGAAGGTTCAGGGATTTAAAGTTCTGCTCAGCAATATTCTGCAAATGTTTAGACAAATCTAGTTGATCTCTTAATAGCTTCCCATATATGACCCCAAATTCCTCAGAACCAAATAAATCAGTAAAAGCGTCTTCAAATGCATCTATTGCGATGTTTCTATAATTTTTAGGATCTAGCTTTGAGCCGTATTGTTTATCTGAGGTTTTCTCTCCAATTTCCTTCATTCCCTTTGAATAAGTATTACTCATTTGAATCCAGTATTCTTTTAGATCGTTTTGGAACTGAAATAGTGTCTGGCTAAGGTTGAAGAATTCCTGAGTATAAAAGATAAAATCCTTTGAGAATGCTTGAAAAGGGCCAACGGTGGGTAGTTTAGCTACGTCAGACCAGAAATCAAACATGTTGTTATTTGTCTGTTCTTGCTGCCGTTGTTGTTGTAAAAAAGCGTTATTTTCCTCATCCATAAGCTCTTTACGTCCGCATTCATTAAAAGGATTGATATTCATTGATAGATGATTATCACAAAAGCACTTTGCCATACCACTGCAGTTCATGCCTCACAGTAGCAATAATGAGTGCGTATTAAATGGCCCAAGAAAATATTATGAAATGAGATTCCTCGTTATAAAGATTAAAACTGAAATATGAGATTCATCTATTAGTGACCCATATCCTACTCAAAACAAAAAATAAACACAGTTAATGAAGAAGGTCCTGTGAGGAGCTACCCGTTTTGACTAATTGTACATTCTTCACAGCATGTTTTATCTTCAATACAAATATCTTGATGACTATCAACTCCTTTAAATATATACTGTGACCAAAGGGATACTTATGAGCAATATTGTTGGGGCGTATGCAATAACATTAATTATCGCATTTGGGCTTTTATCATCTACAACTGCACAAATAACACATTCAGTTGTAATTCCAGCGGGAGCATCCATGAATCCTGGAAATGGATTTCAGCCAAAAACAATTAATGTACAAGCTGGAGAGACTGTAACATGGAAGAACAACGACAACTCTCTTCATACGGTAATATCCGGCAAGGGGTTAAATGACCCAAACAAGGGGAAACCAGTTGATTCTGGATTGACTTTACTTACCCCAGGTAAATCATGGTCTTACCAGTTTACTTCTGCAGGTGACTTTCCATACTTTTGTGAACTACATCCTGCGATGACTGGAATGGTTGTTGTATCTTAGACTAAACCTTAAGAAAAACCTGACAATAGAACCCAGAATAGCAAGTAGCGTGGAATCTTGTTCCTCTAGGGTTGTGGGAATGTTAACTCACTTGAAATAAACTTCCACCTACTTTGGAAAATCCTGCAAGAAGAAAAGTATCTCATAGAAGAAAGGACTTCGTACTTTTGAATGCCTCAACACGTACAAGGAAATAATAAGGGAACATAAATAGAAGTAGAGCAGGATAAATCTAGTGCTTACAATCATAATTTTATTATTCAAAATATAATACCAATTTAGATGATGTAATGGCCTCGATAAAATTATTATTCTAGTTGGTAAAGTAAACTAGATTATTGTTATTATGTTTGTTTTTCTGCAGCAACTGTTTTTTCAGGTCCTTAACTCTGTTTCTGATTGTCACTTCAGTTACTCCAGCAGCATCCGCAATGTCAGTCTGAGTTATATCCTCATTTGTATTCAGAGAGGCCAAATACAGTATAGATGCCGCAAGTCCCATAGGATCTTTTCCAGCAGATATTGTCTCTATTTTTATAACATTGTTCATAATTTCTGCAGCTTGTCGTTTAGTTTTCTCGTTTAATTTAGCTTTATTTGCGACTTTGGCAATGCATTTCATTGGATCAACCATTGGAATTTTAAGGTCAAGTTCAAAACAGAGCAGTCTATAGCTTCGAGCAACTTCTTTGAGTTTAACATTACTACCTGCAGCTATATCTTTTAAGGTTCTTGGAGTTCCTAATTCCCTACATGAAATATACATCGCAGCAGCCAAAATTCCTGATATTGTTCTTCCACGTATCAGCATTCTTTCCTGAGCCTTTCTGTAGATATAAGCTGTTTTTTCTATTATTGTGTCTGAAAGTCCGAGTTTATCTTTTAATACATCGAGCTGGAAGAAGGCCTGCTTAAGGTTTCTATCAGTAGGTGTATGAGTCTGGGTTCTCATGTCCCATGTTTTTAACCTTTCCATAGTAGAACGCATAAGTGCATCTATTTTTTGTCCACTCGCATCTCTGTCTGTTCTTCCAATTATGGTCGATAACCCCATATCATGACGAGCCAAAGAGGTAGACATACCAGTTCTGCTTCTGTCGTTTGATCCATCTGAATCTCGAAAATTCCGCCATTCTGGTGTTGTTTCTAAAATCTTGTCTGAAATAACCTGGCCACACCTGCTACATATCATCTCGCCAGATTCAGTGTCTGTAATTATCTGATTACTTCTGCAAATGGAACATTCTATCGTGACAGGATTGGAAGTAGGGGAAATCGGAGTTCGTAGGCGCTGCAGGTCAGTAGAATGTTTATTATCACTATTGCCTTCGTAATTATCATTATGAACTTTATTGGATTCTGATATTGTATTTTGATATCTTATCATAACTAACTATAATGAGGTAATTGTATATAAATATGAAAGTCGCTTTTTCGACAGTAGATTTCTATATAGTAAGTTACTAGCAATGGAATCATAAATCTAAACTTAAATAAAGTAAGGCATAGCACAAGTACTGTATCATCTCCCCACTTAAACCAGAAAGACGATCGATTATTCTACCTTATACTATATCAATTATTCTAACTGGCTCAGACAAATTCAATCATGGGTCTATCAAGAGAATAGCTGCAGCAGTAGGATAGACAATATAACAATCCTTTCTCATTATTGTTAACGGCAGTATGCTCTGTTAACTTAACTGTTCTCCTTTAGGATTTCATGAGCTTAACGTGACGATGGTAATGATGCTGTCACGAGTTACGATGTTGCCCGGGATATTTCAAGCTGAACTCTAGCAGCAGAGCGGTCGTATGAATTCGTCCATACCCTTGTTGCTTTTTAAAATCATTGAATATCATTTCGAGAACCCCTATTGGCTCTTTCAAATTCATTTGCGTTGCATAAATTCATCCAGCAAATTCAATTGAGTTAATTAAGTAGAAACAAAAGAATGCTCAGGCAAGTGGAGATAAATCCTATAATAGATATGCTCTTATTACACCATGATATACATAGTAGTTAATGAATAATATAAAGTTCGTAGTTATTGCGGCATCTTGTTTAGTTGCAGCGTCGCTGGTGGCTTCATTCATTGGGATTTTTACAAGATAAATAACTTCAATATTCTTTGACAATCCATAATCCCAAAAAGAATAGTATAGTCCAGCATGATCTATTAGTTTTCCAACGAATGTATAGGAAAACGATATTGACTATTACATTAGGGTTTCTTATTGTACCTTTTTTGTCATCATATATTCAAGGACAAACACAGAACTATAAGACTATTACAGTATTTACAGGACCAATACATCTAAGTAGCGGCCATACTTATTGGACAAAATTTCATATTCCTCAGAACGTCACAAGTTCGTATTTGAAAGGCTATGTGCGTGCATCTGGGAGTATACTCAATACTGTTACTGTAAAATTATATGATGTAGACAAATGCCCCCAGCCTGATTCAATTGGCACGATTGACTTTAGTAAGTGCAGCTTCCCTTTGTTAGATGGCGACTATTTACAAGCAGAAGAAATACTAAAACACATTGATCATGCTGGAAACTTCTATCTTGTTTTAAAAAACAATTCACCTTTGTTTGATAAAAACATATCTGGGAACCTTCTCATACAGTACTTACGGTAATCTGAAGCGCTACATTCACTATTCTTGTAGCACTTCCCAACTTATCTGAATCTCTAGGAAATTTCCTAAAAGTATTGAACAACTAACGATTTTATTTCATCTTTTCAATTACCGATCGTACCTCGTCTTCCAATGTTCTTGAGGCATCTAGCCTTTCAGCAATTCGTATGTTAGATATTATTCGCTTAGCACCTGTTGATTTAACAGCTTGATGAGCAGCATCAATTGCATTTAAAATGGCTCTCATATTATTCGCCTCTATCTGTGTCCCCATGGCTGTTAGTTTAGTATTTTTGATGTCTTTTGTTGTACTAATTGCATCAAAAGCAGCTGATACCTCTTTACTTATACTGGTGCTACTTGTTCCAACGGGTATGATGCTGATCTCAGCGTGGAAAGTTTGCTTGCTGTTATTATTATTGTTGTTGCTGTCATTCACTCAAATTCACATATTTTGATTCCTTACAAAATATATAAATATCATATTATTCCATCCTATATTGTCCTCTTAATTCTTATGATTGAGTTCAGATTTGTTAGAGGGATTCTCTAACTACTTTGGTTTATAGTATCGTTTGTTCTGTCTTTGGAATGATTACGGCCAGAAGTGTCTTCTACTATTCTCTCCGAGCGTCTACATAATATTTTAAAACAATCCAAAACATCTATTTCAATCGCGCCTGCTAGATGTTGTATATTTGATATGTAATTGTTTATTGTGTACAGATCTTGTATTCTGACTTCTATTTTGATGTCGTTACCTTTCAAATTTTCAGAATCTGATCTATTTATAACTTGTACTAAATTTGCAAAACGTTGTTGTTGATCGTCTAAAGGATATTTTCCACGATGAATTGAGTCTTCAATCATTTTACATAGCTCTGAAACTTTCATAGATGTTTTACTGATTAGATCAAGTTTAATGTTTTCGTAACTATATTGCCTCTTCTATGCATTGAAAAAAGTATTAGTTATGTTTGTGGAGAATACAAGATACATTAATCTTCTTCTGTGGAGAATACAAGGTATATTAATTCATTTGTGTAGATAGATATTGTTATCGTATGACATTCTTCTTTAAGGCATCAAAGAATTCAGTATTAATAATAATAATACTAAGTATCATTTTACTTTCATACAATTCTACAGTTCACTTAGTAGCGGCAAAGAAGCATCATAGTGTCGGCACCAGTGGTAGTGTGGAAACACAAAATCAGCTGTCAGCACACTTTATTCAAATCTGTTGTGCTTGGGGCAACAAACTTACAAATGGAATATTAACATACCAGGTACATGGTGGAGATTCGACAGCTCGACAGGCTGTTTTTACTGCTATACAGAACTGGAATTCAAAACTAACAGGTGTAAAACTTGTGGAAGCTTCTAGTAGTAGTGGAAGTGATAGTACCAATGTAGCACAGCCAGATATAGAAGTAAGCATTTTAAAATCGTTAAAAGTTTTTGGTAATACTCACCATAGAGTTCCATCATCATTAGGAGGAAACTCTCGGCTGATGATAGGAGGACTTTCACAAGATAGCTTTGATGGTAATGGCTTTTTAACCCATGTAAAAATAACTATACCTACAAACCTTCTATCTGACAACATAGAACAAATAGCTGAACACGAAATGGGACATGCTCTTGGACTTGGACATGCTAACTTCGTTGGTGACCTTATGTTTCCCATAGCTAATTTTCAAACAGGTGGCATATCCCAGTGTGACGTTAATGCTGTGTTGGAAGCCAATCACTGGAAACTTTCGAGCTCAGATACTTCTATGTCGCCACAAATGCCACAGGTAAATTATATAGAATGCAGATAAAAATTTCATGTCAGAGACAATCGCTTAATTCCTGCATTGCCAAATCGGCTTGTCATAGATGATCAGTTATGATTCGCCCTTGGTGCTTTACGTAATAATCACATATTTCGTACTGCCTGGCGTTTTTATGGATAACTCTGTGGACAATGCAATAGTTGTTGTTATCCTAAAAGAATGGAGCTAGGACCACGTGACTAAATGCTTTGTACATTTATGCATAGGTAGATAGGAAGAGATACGCATTAGTTATCATATCAAACTTCGAAGTGTATCTCAGTTAGAATAAAGATGGAAAAAAGGATTTTCTGTTTACATGTAAACATTATTTCAATTTCCTCATACAAACAATATCCTCACCCGTTCCTGAATCAGTAAATGGATCCCATTCTACAACGTCACCAACGTTAGCTTCATGCGTCTGACAACGTTAGCTGGAACGGTAACCCTAAGGGATATAGATTCAGTATTAGCTCATCAAACATAAATCTCGTCTTTGCTCAGATCTTCTTAACTAGGAATCTAACGAAAGAGGTTACTGATTGAGGGCAACATGTGATTATTGCTCGGCCTTTCCTTTATAGTCAGAGATTATTTTATCTAAAACACTATAGTGTGCATCGCTTATTCTTCCCTTTATGTACAAACGAGTAACCTCTTTTCTCACATTATCTAACCGAAGTAGGTATTCCTGCTTTTTGCTGTGGCCATTTTTATAATATGTCTCGTATGCGTAGTTAATTGCTACCAGATACTTGTTTAGATACCTTCTTTGCCTGTTTCTGAAGAGCCAACTAATAATAATTGAAATAACTGATACTGGGCCTAAAATTATGGCTAAATACTGTTCTAATGAAAGGGTCTGTTTGAAATTAGCCCTCAACGTTCCATATTGGGAAGCTGTAAAATGAATAGGGTTCGCTGATGAACCGTCAACAAGACCAGACCACGAGCTAAATGTGTAACCATGAGAGGAAGTAGCTCTGCATGTAATATCTGTACCGTTACTAATTCTAATAGAGCTGTTTGAAAGAATTGGCTGTCCATTACATTCTAGATCTCCCACATTTGGAGGGTTGACGTTAAAAACTACTCTAACTATCATCCTGTCTTTGTTACCATCTATAATAGATACAGTATCAGAACCCGTGTTAGTCACATATATCATGTTAGATAGAGAGTTCACTGCAACTAGACTCGCAATAAGTGGAAACTTTGCTAAAATAGGGATATTTAACGTAGGATCACCAATTACTTGAATGCGATGTAGACTTGGATTGACAAGTATTGTGCCTGCTACTTTATTTGTTTTCCCATTTATTACAGATACCGTACTAGATTGTATATTAGTTACGTATACTTTGTTTGTAACAGGATTCGCAGATACACCTACTGGACTTTTACCGACAGTAATAGTAGAAAATACCTTATTTGTTTTGCCGTCAATAATTGATATAGTATTCGATAGATGATTAGTTACATATATTGTGTTAGTAAGTGCATTAGCAGATACACCTACTGGGCTCTTACCCACTGTAATATTAGCAGAAACTTTATTCGTTTTGCCGTCAATAACAGATATTGTATTGGATTCTATGTTAGCCACATACACTTTGTTAGTAATTGGATTAACTGCTATACCGTAAGGAGCTTTTCCTACTACTATGCTATCTGTTACCTTGTTAGTTATTCCATCTATGACAGAAACGGTACCGGAATTGATATTTGTCACATATATCCAATTAGAAGAGGGATTAACAGTTATAGCGACAGGAGAATTGCCGACAACTATGTTTGATAGTTTTGTATTTGTTGGTCCATCTATAACAGATACGCTATTAGAACCTCTGTTTGTCACATATACTCTATCATTAAATGGATTTACTGCTACTCCATAAGGGAAACTACCTACTGTAATAGTATCCACTATACTATCAGTCAAACCGCTTATGACAGATAAAGTATTGGAAAATTCATTTGTTATATAGATCTTCTTTGTTACAGGATTTACTGATACTCCAATTGGATAGCTATCTACCGCAACGCCTGGTTGGCCTAATGATGCCTCAGAACTGATTTGCCCGACTTTTGATATATTATCGTTATTCTTTACTTCCCCATTGACATCAGGAATAACTTCTAATTTTTTTGATGTCGATGAATCTTGTATCCATCCGTTTAGGAACTTGTAAAGATCTATTGGTGAGTTCTTTAATACTATAAGAAGAGCCTTGTCAATATTCAGATACTTGAGTACACCAGATTGAAATATTACTTTAGTTGATGGTGATAATACGATTATCGAAGCAAAAATGATAAGAATATATTTAATTTGAACATTGTTATGAATCTGCATTGATTGTGCATGGAACTAAGAATTATAAAAAAGATCCTTGTATCTGATTTTAAGGGATTTTCAGATGTTGTTAGCATAGATCCTAGGAATAATTAGCTATTATCTATTATGTTATTGGGTATTCCTTACTGGAAGAAAACACAAAAGACCCGCATCAGTCGAAGGTCAAGAAGAACTTTGTCAAGTCTCATATAGCTCTAGAACACTTTATATATTATACTGGAGCAATAAACTTAGTCCTTGGTGATACGAATTACGAGGGAAATTCCAAGTACGAGAAGCCTGATTGTTCTTGTATTGGCTCTTAGTTTAGTACTAACTTTAACAATTGGAGATGTACTTTTATCTTATCAGGGAACTAAAGCTCTAAAACCTGAAAAAATTAGAGTTAGCGCTGATGTGTTCAGTGATCTAAGTAGGAATATGACAACGTCTACAAATGGAACTGGATAATTTTTCCATACCTAGGAGACGTCTATAGGTCTCCGTAACTAACGATTCGGTGAAGGGTTTTAATTACGATGAACTATACATCTGAGAGTAAATTTATGTTGTAATTTTGTGATCTCTATAGTATAATTGTAGCAGAGCGGTCTAACAATAAATTGTCCGTCGTCTTTCTTGTATGTATTGTATTATACTGGAATAAAACTTTAAATGGAATTCTTCACGCTCGAATATTATCATTATTAGATATCTTGATTTCCAAAGTAATCTTATCTCCTGGTTTTATACCAAGCTGATCATATTCGCTTGTGTTCATCTTGAAGGTTGTCGATTCAGCTGATATGTTGTTCCTGCCACCACTAAAGGCACCTTCTATTGCATCAGATATTTTCTTTGGTAAATTCTTCAAATCATCTAGTGAAGTGATAGGTATAGCTGCTACTCCAAAAGGGTTTTCGGGGAATCCCTGTTGTCTTCTGGTAGGACCAAAATTACCCCTAGTATCAGTTAATACGACATAAACATAAGGACGCCCATCTTCAGAAGTCTTAATTTTTGAAATGATAAACTCCTTCTTCACATTATAAGTTATTGAATTACACAAATATAGACGTAATTATTGAAGACGGTTCTACGTAACAATATATCTGGAGACTTTATGAATCAGCGTATCATATCGTCTTATTTATTTTTATGATAAGAAAAGTAAAGTCTGCTGAAGATTGTTTATAAGTTACGAGTATATTTGGGAGGAACCAGTAATAACATATGTCAGTGGATGAAGGAACTATCGAAAATAATAATTTAGGACATTCATCGTTAGAGCCAACGCTACACCAAGAATCAGAGATAGGAATGGAAGTAGATACAACGACACCTATAGAACGGCGAGTAAGTGGCCAACGAGAAAACGAAGAGCAGGATATGGTGGAACCAGCTGAAGGCGATCAAGAATTAAAAACCATCCCAGAAAATGAAGAGGAAGAGGAGAAAGAACACATATTCCTAGCCACAACAAATGAAGCTAAGATATCATCATCAAAGAAACCTTCCAAATCAAGTCAACAACAACAAAAAACAAAAAGAAAAGAAGAGAAAACAATACTTTTATCATCTCTATCAAAGCCGTTGGACAAACAAGGCACTCAAATCGCTAAGATAATGCAGATTCTCCAAACTGTTCAAAAACAAATCCAATCTGCACAAAACCAACTAAAATTAATAAAGCAGCTACAATCTCAACTAAAACGCCTACAAAAACAGGTCTCCCAGATCCAGAAAGATATAATTAAAAACAGCAAGAGGAAGTAGAAAAGAAATATTTCACCATAAACACACTGGAAGGTGCGCCGCAACGGTCTCAATATTAGATTATAAGATAGGATGAAGGACTGCTATTAGCCAAATCAAGTCATGAAACTTATTGAATATGCTGAGCACGAAAAATAGGAGGGAATCATGAAAAGTAAACAGTTTTTCTTCCAAAATCATATCATACTGTTTATCAAATTTCATTTTTGTTTCTTTTAGCTTGGATAAACTTTTCATCTTTGACAAAATCGACAACGAGGCAGTAGTATATAAAAAATATAAAGAATTCTGTCAAATTTGCAAAAGAAATCTCTCTAATCCTAAAGAGAATTTCTTTAACAAAATCTGGTCTCTTACATCCTATAACTATGTCCTGTAGCTATCCATTCCCATTATGTAGACTGAATCATGGGAAGATTCTATGCAATTTTATTTGCATCCTCTCGCTTGGGTAAGCTCTTAAGCCAGATTTGGAATTGCCATTTTTATTACTCTTTGCCTTAATATTATTGCTAACGCTATTGAAACAATTGAGAATCCTACAGCAGATAGGAATATTAGGTTAAATGAATTTGATGAAGGAAAATATTGTGCTATTCCATGAATATTTAATAATGATTGATTTGTTTGCATATACATTCCTGCAAGCGCCGGACCTATTGCAGCACCAATGATTCTCATCAGACTGCTCATTCCCAATGATATGCCAGTAAATTCTTTTGGTGTAGACAAAATGATTACATTCATGGCTCCCACGCTAGTCAATGATAAGCCAACCGATAGTAATGCAAGACTTGTTGAAACTAGTAATTCGGTTGAATGGAATAAAAGTAACCCGGTGAAAGCAGCACTAGTTATAAAAGCACCGAGTATTATGGGCTTTAATGAGCCTAATTTTGATACTATAAACCCAGAAGTTGGACCGAAAACTAGAAGTATTATTGCAAACGGCAGTTGTACTTTTCCAGTACTGATAGCATCCTCCCCAAACCCAATTGGTCCAGGATTTCTTACTAAAATCGGTATTGTCTGAAAAACCATGAACATAGACAATCCGACTAGCATTATAATCAGGTTTGCGGGAAGTATTGACTTATGGAGCATCAGTCGAAAATCCACCAGTGGGTGTTTAGCTCGTGTTTCGATAAATACAAATAATATCAATGAAACTATCCCTACAGATAGAAAAGATACTAGAACCTGAGTTGACGCACTAGAATTAGTACTGTTATCAGCTGTTTCGATGAATGTCAACACTAACAAAAATGAAGTAACTGTAGCAGCTAGTGCTATCGCACCTTTGATGTCGATGTGATTTGCTGATTTATCATTGGTGTCATTTTTTGTTTCTCTAATATTCTTATCTTTTATGATTTGTGATTGTTTTTGACCTAGCTGTGGCTCACCCCCATCATTTACATTAATAAGTCGTCTTATTATTAAAAGAAGAGCAATTGCAATTGGTATTATTGTGAAGAACGTAGTTCTCCACCCATAATTTTGTATTATAATTCCTCCCAATGCCAATCCGATCACGGCACCAGACGCAAACATGGATGTGATTACGCCCTGGCCTATCGAAATTTTTTCTCTTGGAAATACATCTCTTACAATCCCAAATGCAATTGCAAACATCGACATTCCTATCCCTTGGATTGCTCTAGCAATTAACATAAAGTATATGTTCGTCGCAACCCCTGATAATGAAACTCCCATAGCGTAAACTACCATTATGATCAATAGAATTTTCTTTCTTCCATAGATATCAGACAACTTACCAGCTATCGGAGTCATAACAGCACCTGATACCAAGTAAGCCGTCAGGATCCAAGAAGACATACTGTAGGACACGTGAAAGTCTTTTATGAGGTCTGGAATAGCGGGTATCAACATTGTTTCCGCATACATTACCATGGTAGCAATGCAGCTTAGTATAGCTAGTACTTTCCATGCAGAAGCAGGAATCTTCGTAGAACTAGAGGACGAACCATGTAAATTGGAAGACGCTGAATTACTATTATCAGTATTATTTCTGTGCGCTGATGGCCTCATTTTTTTGATGAACCTCTTAGTTTCTCTTTTTCCTTGTAATAGTAGTACTAGTAATATTATTTATCGATTCAACTATCGTACAATCGGTATTGAACCCCATCCTAAGGTTTTCAGATATCTTTTCCAAAACCTTTCTCATTGTGTTGATATCCTGTTCAGGTATCCCTCTTAGAGAAACTTCTCTGATTCTTAGTGCGCATTCAATCATCCTATCCCATAATTCATCTGCCTTTTCTGTACGATAGATTCTATTATTTCGTCTATCGTCTGGGTCGACTTTCCTAACTAGTAACCCTTCCTGTTCCATTTTATCTATAATTGGAATAAGAGTAGGACCTTCAAGCCCCAATTTGTCAGCAATCTCTTTTTGAGTTAAGCCATTTTGATTCGCAAGCATTACGATTACCTTCCATTGACCAAAAGTGACGCCTACGTTTTCACGTAAGTCGGTATCAAGAGCCTTGACAAAGGCCTTTGCTGCTCGGTTAACTATAAAACCAATGTTATTCTCAAAATCATATTTTTGCAACTTACACTAATTAATAGTATACTAATTAATAGTATATAAATATTAACCTGAATGTACCTGAAGCAGTTCCGCAATGCTCTGTTTATACTATTCGAATCGAATAGAAAACTTTTATTATTAACAGATACTCCAGGTACCCAAAAAATGTTTGCTACTGATAAGTATAGATTGATTCTGGGTGTTTTTGAGTCTATTTGCATTTCACTCGATGAATACAATAAAGAAACATGAACGTGATAACTGGTGTCAAAATACCAAGCTTGACTGTCGACATAGCATCAAAATACCAAGCTTGACTGTC
>JBEVTH010000031.1:0-17867 GCA_041156085.1 Candidatus Nitrososphaera maunauluensis | reverse complement strand
GTCAGTTATCTTTCAGCCCGATTCGATTGGTGCGTCAATGAGGGAACGAGAAGATACCTAATCACACTTTCAATCTGCTACTATTGTTTTGTTAAACGAATTCTTGCAATTCCGTTTAAGTAATGGATATATTTAATGGTAGGATTTGTAGCCGTGTCAGGCAATTTAACCTGCATATCGTATTTCCTTGATCCTGTTGCAATAATTCGTATGTTTCTATTATCAGGTTCATAATTAGCCTGAATATTAGAAGAATTACGTACTCCACGTATTTCGGCAATGATTTCATAAAAGTCTGGTCCCTCAATAACTTCTGGAGTAATTGGAGGAGCCGCGTCTTCAATACTGGGTCTTTCTTTTCTAATAGTCGATCGATTTTTCATTGCAGACGGCACTCTCGTCCGTATTATGTTCGATCCTGATAAAAGTTTCCAAACGTAACCACTTCCTATGCCGACTGCAAATCCACCTATATGGGCAAGATATGCGACTCCGCCCCCAGAAGATCCCATTAGTGCAAAGACGATCTGTAAAATAAACCAAAACGGTATGAAGGCTATAGCTGGGATACGTATGGTAGTAATAAAAAATGCCACCACGATAGTAAAAATCTTTGCTCTAGGAAACATTACTAGATAGCAACCAACAACCCCCGAGATAGCTCCAGAAGCACCGACAGCTGGTATTTCTCCGCTTCCTGCATTCATCGCATAAATGCTGTGTACTAATGCAGCCACTAATCCCCAAGAAATATAAATCAACAAATATTTCATGCGGCCAAATCTATCTTCAATATTGTCTCCAAATACGAATAAAAATACCATGTTCCCTGCTATATGAGCAATGCCTCCATGTATGAACATAGAAGTTATAGCGGATTCCAAGTCACCTGCAAGAAAAAATCTTGGAATGACACCGTACTTCGAAAAAATTTCAGCCACTGCATGTTCATTGGTAAAAAAGCCAGTCACTATCATTTCCCACACGAAGATTATCGCATTGATAGCTATCAGAGTATAGTTTACATATGGTCTCCCGTGAATCCGCTCCGTATCGTCATGAATGGGAAACATAATGACTTATTTCTAGTTTGTATGGCACATCTTAAATAAGTCTTGTTTCAAACCTTTAAAAACCACCAAATGGATTTGGGTTTGATATATCACCGCCTTTCTCGCTGTGAGCCTTGTTTGTATGTCTCTTCAGCTTTTCTTCGTTGACAAAAACCATATTACAGTATTTACATTTAAACGATTCATTCTTTTCTTCCTGCTTGTTCTTGAATAGACGCATATCGAAGTATTATGCGTTGATATGTTCTTATTCATTAAAGTTACGTTTTTTCAATATGTGTTCTTGGACACTAACTTGCAATGCCATACATTCTGATCATTCCATGACAATCATAGTGAGAGTTGATTTAACCCCATTTAGTTTTCTTAATTTCCAAGTGATTGTCTCTTTTACTTTTTCCATTGTATCTGATTCAACCTGAGCTACTATATCATAAACGCCATAAACCTGATATACTTCCTCGACTCCCTCAAGTTTCTTCAGTTCACCGACAATTGAATCTTCACTTCCAAGCTCGGCATTCATCAATACAAAGGCTTTTGGCATATGCCTTATTGCAAGGTGAAATATAAAAACATGATGTGATACACACTAGCCATCTTCGATTTTCATTTGTTTTTTAAATTAAATAAATTAACGAAGCATAAATGGATCTCTGCTAAGCAATATAGTCATTACTGCATTTCTACGTATTTCTAATCTACAGGATGTGTTCTATTGCCTTTTGTATATCTCCTGCATCGATTAGGTTTCCTGCCATCATTGCTTCCAATAGCCTTAGAACTATCAATTCTCCAGTTGCACCAGCTATTGTTTGTGGGACTACAACACATATATCATCCACAATTACGGTAACTTCGTCGTCTTGTGATCCACTCCAGTCTTTCGGTATGCCGATATAGTAGTAATTCGAATCAGAGTTACTCAGGTCTTGATATAGAATCTGAACCATCGGTATGATTATTTTCGGTGCCTTAAATGCTTGATCATTTTCAAATGCTGTCTAAAACACATGGAAGAAAATTAAATATCTACAAACTTAATTCCGATCAAGATATTCAATAACACTGTTTTGGTTTTAGAGAGCATAAGATATACTCAAACTTCTGGCTTTAGTTTGCCCTCATCAAAGGGCCCAGCCTGTTCCCACCTGTACTCATAAAAGTCTTCGCACCAACAATGAAATTCACTATCTTCGCTGTAAAACATAATATTTAAATCCGGTTCTCCTTTAAGATTAGGAAACATTACGCAAGCTCGCTTTTCGTTAAAAATTGTCATTACCTGTACTTTGTCGAGCATACGCCTTTCCACTAGTCCTTTAGCAATTAGGTTATGCCACCCAATTTTTTGCAATATCTGACTTCTTCCCTTCGGTATCACTGCATCTTTAGCAAATATATATGAAAATTTAACCCCACTCTGGACTCTCTTGCCTATTATCTCTATAAGGTCAAGAGGCACTTGGGACATGATTTCCTTGATATATTTGTCGGAATCAGTATAGAGCGCCTTCCAACGTTGCAAGATTGCCATAACTCCATGGACGACTTCGCAATTATGGAGAGCGCCGATCCTTTGGATGAATTTTAAAGGTAGTTCGCCCAAACTGTGTTCAAGAAAATATTCTTTCTGGTCAAATAAAAAATCAAGGCTAGGAATAAGTGAAACAATTGTCCTTCCATATGGAGTCAATAGTAGATCTCCCTCGCCATCTTTCGATACCAATCCAGAATCTACCAGGCGTATCATGTTTCTATGAGCCTCTTGCAAGGTTGCATCAAGTTCCATTGCAATTTGAGAAAGCCGATATTGTTTTTTCCTTAGTTTAGTCAACATAGAAAGACGTAGATCGCCAGCAAGTTCGAAAAATAGAGACCCAGCTCCCTCTTCTGGCTGTTCTGACATTTAGTTGACAATTTACATATCCTAAATTTAAACTTGCTAATATTGACTTAGAAGAGCACATGCACAGGAAAAACTACTTTTACATAAAACATCTTTTAAATTTATGGCGCAACCCGGGAAATGGTTCGCGGGAATAGAACTGTCTCCTTAATGTCTTCGATATTTGTTATCCATCTTATTAGACGCTCTATTCCTATTCCGAATCCCCCGTGTGGTATGGAACCATATCTTCTCAGATCCAAATACCAATCATAGGTAGCGGGATTCAAGCCTCCTTCTTCTATTCTTTTCGTTAGCGATACCAGATCATCCTCTCGCAGTCCTCCACTACTAATTTCTCCAAACCCTTGAGGAGCGAGCAGATCTGAAGATAAGCCTCTTCCTCGGCATTCCCTGTCTTCCTTAACGTAGAAAGGTTTCAGTTGAATAGGGTAGCCAACTACGAAAATTGGATGAGTATAATGTTTCGTAAGTTCTCGTTCTGAATAAATATTGAGATCGTCTCCCCATTCGATACAACGCTTATTTCCATTTTCTTCTAACATAAATCCATTAGTTTGGAGAATCTCAATCGCCTTTTCGTATGTTATCCTATCAAATGGTGCTCGAATGTGTTTTAGCTCATTGACATTCCTTTTCAGTAGACTTAGCTCCTCAAATCTTTCATTGATAGTATTTTGAATGATGAATGAAATTAGTTGTTCTTGTATTCCCAATATGTCTTCTAAACTGACCCATGGAGCTTCCGCCTCAAGATGTAAAAATTCCGTGAGGTGACGGACAGTTCTAGATTTTTCTGCTCTAAATGATGGAGTGAGACTCCAAACAGGTCCTAAGCCAAATATCATTGCTTCAAGATATAGTTGTGCACTTTGTGATAGGTAAGCATCTTCACCAAAATATCGCAGTTTAAAAAGTGTGGATCCACCCTCTACAGCACTCTTGACTATTGTAGGGGCACTCACTTCCATCCAATTATTTTCGATAAGCCATCGGCGGGCAAATTTCGTGATTGAGGCACGAACTTTAGCTATTGAAATCATGCGTCTTGTTCTTATTGCGAGATGTCTATTATCGAGCAGTAATTCAGCACTCTGGTACTCCCCTATCGGATAATCAAGCTCAGCAAGATTATATGTCTTTAAATCATTTCCCTTAATCTCATAACCTCCCTCCGGAGCTCTCGGATCTTTCTGTAATAAGCCCTTGATTTCCACGGACGACTCGACAGTGAGATGGGATGTCTTTTCAGAAGGGAATACTGTTTGGATTAAGCCACCGCGATCATCGCGGATTATGATAAATGTGTTGTCCTTTTGTTTACGTAAGCGATGGATCCAACCTCGAATCGAAACTATCTTCCCAATATATTCAGAAGATTTAATGTCATTACATCTAAGTGACGACGATATATACAAATATCAAATGTTAAAGCCCTAGTTATATATTTTGTAGACTTCGCTTTTTAGTGATTTTTGGTGGTTCTTCTGAACATAACTCTTATATCGAATGCAATGGAAAGAAGTAGGGAATGGTCTAGTTTAATCAACTATTGTTAAAGGACTAAACTGGTCTGCTTGGCAGAGCAGATAAAAGATTAATCATATATACATGAATGTAGAGTTAGCTGACCCTATATAACCTCGGCATAATTATTCAGGCACAGAATCACACACTAATTTTCCCTTATCGACCTTTATAAAAAGGAATCTATTGTCCTTAAAGATCAATGTAATTTCTTCAATGCTTTCCTCCACATCCAGGAGTTCCTGACCTTTTATTCCGTCAAACTTACTCATGCTTGAGCTATAGTTGAAGGATCTATTTAGACTAACACATATCGCGCGGCCAGTGAAAAGGATAAGATACAAATATTCTAGTATAGTGTTAGCTATTTGATACAAGTAACTTCTATTATATTTGATCTCCCGGAGATCGCTGTGGGTTCAGTGTAATTATGTTTCCCCCACCGCACTTTAATATTTGTAAATAGCGAGTGGCTACCTGAGTTCAAATCATTTCCGTTTACTTCAATTACTTTATTAACATCAAAAAGCAGAGACTTAGCTTCATCAACTGTCGTGGGATAAAAAGGCATCTCGTCTTTAATTATTGAAACCCAAATCCTATATGGAATTTTAGGACTTCGTGTCCAGAACAGCACGGCCTTTCTACTAAACTTCAATGCAAGTATTGTTTTCCTTCCTGATTTCAAATCAAGTTCGATAGTCAGTCTATATGCGTTGTCGTGTTTATTGTAAGCCCTTTCCCAGTTTTTCTGATTAAACACTTCTCTGATTTCTCCAGCAATTTTAAAAGCTAAGCTTAGTGTAAGAGTTTCTGATACCTTTAGTTTATCACGAGATTTACTTAATAGAGTATCTGCAATGAAACTACCTCTGGTGTTCAATAATATGTCGACATGGTATCATTTATATCCTCAATAAGTAGTTGTCTGTGTAATGCTTGCTGAAATTATAGCTGTTAAAAAGAACGAGCTAGAATTGAAACTTCAAGAGGAAGACATTTCAGTTATGTATATTATACAGCATGAACTTTTGAAGCAACGAGATGTTGAATTTGCGGGTGTTATGCTTAAGCATCCCCTTATTAAAGATTATATCCTCCGTATCTTGACGAAGAAAACAGATCCAATTGAGGCAGTTCGATATGCCTCGGATTCTGCATCAAAGTATGTAGAAGAGCTAGCAAGTACATTGAAAGCATATTTGAAGAAATAATAAGAGGTAGTCCTTTTTGAAGTTCTGCCCAAAATGTGAGACACGAATGAAGCCGAGGATAGAACAAGGCATTGTATTATGTCCAAAATGCGGATTTACTGCAGACAAAGAACAGTATCAGCCATTATCCAAGAAGAAATCGATAACGACCTCATCAGAAAATACTTCTGGAAGCTCGCTCAAAGTTATGGACACGGACAGTGGTCCTACTGCACTCCCGACAACAAGCATTGAATGTCCTAAATGCGGAAATAATACTGCATTCTGGTGGATGTTGCAGACAAGATCCGCTGATGAAGCAACTACACAATTTTATCGGTGTACAGTATGTAGCCATACATGGAGAAACTATTCCTAATTATTGTTCTTTTCTTTTGTCTTCAAGCTGCAATAAATAAAGTAATATATTTACGATGATGATTAAAGCACAGAACAAATTTTGTATATATTTTTTGGATTAAATTTTCAAAGAAGGACGTATCACCAAGATAGCAATGTTTAAAATCTGTAAGTGATAGCCACATCATTGAAACAGTTTGGTATTTGTGGCTAAAACGAAATCTCCTGATGAGTGGAAAGCTGTAACATCTGCAATTTCAACTCTGGTGGATGAGGCGACATTTGAAGCTACTGTTGACGGCATATTCTTTAGAGGAATGGATCCATCACACGTTGCCCTAATAGATATTCATTGGCCAAACTCCGCATTTGAAGAATATGAATGTGACTCAACGGTTAAATTCGGAGTAAGAGTCAATGAATTTTCAAAGCTGATACGACGTGCAGACAAGAAAGACGCACTTGAAGTCACGGTGGGGAATGATAGTATGTTACATATCAAAATTTTCGATACTTATAGAAAAGAGTATAAAATGAGACTTATTGAGAGTTCGGCGAGTTCAACTCCCTTACCAAAATTGAATTTCAACTGTAAAATAGTATTGACAGCTAATGCATTTGATAAAGTTCTTTCAGATGTTCAGGTGATATCTGAGTATATTTCAATTGAATCAAAGCAGAAACAGGTACAATTTTTGGGTAAAGGTGATTCAGGCGAAGCAAACATAATTCTAGAATCTGGAAGTGAAGGATTAGAAGAATTAAATACGCAAGGAGATAACAAGGCCACATATAGCCTTGATTACCTTTCAAAAATTACTAAAGCGGTTAGCACAGTCGGAGGATCGGTAGCAGCAGAATATTCAACAAAAATGCCACTGAGATTAGAGTTCAGGGTAGCAAATATGGGTAGAATCCACTTTTATCTTGCGCCCAGAGTACAAGACTAAGAACCATTAATCTTGCAAAACTAAGCATAATTGATTGACTATGCGTATCGTAATGAAGTTTGGCGGAACTGCGATAAATTCGTCAGACAAAATTATTCATGTTGCCAAATTGATTAAATCGGAAAAGGAGAAGGGAAATAATGAGATCGTAGGTGTAATTTCTGCTATGCGCGGCATGACGGATGGAATCTTATCTATGTCCGATAATATAAAAAAAGGTGACAAAGCTTCCATTGGAGGTTTTCTCAACAATATGCGCGAAGTCCATCTCAACATCATTGACCACGCCGTAAAAGACGTGAAATTAAAAAATGAAGCACGAAATGCAATAACTACATTGCTAGAAGAATTAGAGCACATTCTTGAGGGTATTGTCCTGCTGGCAGAAATAACCCCGAAATCATTGGATTATTTATTGTCATTTGGAGAGCGGATCTCCACTCCGATTGTTTCATTTGTATTGCGCGATATAGGCTTGGATTGTCAATATTTGACTGGGAAGGAGGCTGGAATATTGACTGACTCTAATTTTGGCGAAGCTCGCCCGCTGATGGACACTACAAAACTACGACTGATCCATAATATTGAACCATTATTAAAAAGAAATATTGTTCCTATAATAACTGGCTTCATAGGAGCAGATCAGAATGGTAATACTACAACAATAGGTAGAGGGGGCTCAGATTACACTGCCACTATAATTTCTGCAGGTATAAATGCTGATGAGGTATGGTTGTGGAGCGATGTCGATGGATTAATGACTGCGGATCCCAGAATTGTCAAAGATGCTACGGTAATTAAGGAAGTATCATTTGCAGAAGCAATGGAAATGGCTTTATTTGGAGCTAAATATATGCATCCCCGCGCCCTTGTGCCAGTTATAGACACCAAAATTCCAGTTCGAATACGCAATACCTTTAACTTACAAAACACCGGAACAGTAATTTCACAGAATTTACCTAAGGCATCCCAAAAGATCGTGAAGTCTATAAGTGTGATTCGTCATACTGCATTAATTGATGTAGGAGGAGGAGGAGGTATGGTCGGAGCTCCTGGTACTGCTGCAAGAATCTTCGATGCTCTAGCGAGAAATAGAGTAAATATTATGATGATTTCACAATCACCATCGGAATCCAGTATTTCTATGGTTGTAAGAAAGAATGATCTTGAAAAGGCAACAACGACCCTTGATCTTAACCTCCTTGGGAAGGTTGTGAAGCAAGTGAATGTCAACGAGGATGTCGCCGTGATAGCAGTTGTAGGATCCGGGATGCGCGGAATAAAAGGTGTGGCAGCCAGAGTATTTAATGCAGTTGCAAAACGAAACGTCAACGTCATAATGATTGCACAGGGATCTTCTGAACTGAATTTGGCTTTTGTAGTAAATGATATTGATTGCGAACATGCAGTCAAAGCGTTACATGATGAGTTTGAATTGGCCAAGGGCAGATTAAACAAATGAGTTGCATTCTACATTCACTTTATTTGATCATTGCATACACACGCTTCATCTAAACTATGAGTTCGAATTTTTAAGCGAAGTCTCCTTGCTTGAACATAAACTATAATAAATTGTATTTTATGTTATCCATATGAAATGAGTAAAGGTAAAGGCAAGTTATTCATTGTAGGAGTCGGTCCAGGCCATCATGAACATATGACCTATCGAGCCAAACAGGTTATTGAAGAGAGTGAAATTATTGTCGGTTATGATACTTACGTTTCGTTGGTAGAGGATCTAATCGCTGGTAAGGAAGTCTACCGATATGCTATGACTCAGGAGGTGGATAGAGCTAACCAAGCAATCCATTTTGCAGAAAATGATAAAATCGTATCTCTTGTATCTTCTGGAGATCCTGGTATTTATGGAATGGCTGGGCTGATATATGAAATTCTTGCTGACAAAGGATGGAATAGAGATAATGGAATATATATCGAATGCGTTCCAGGTATTTCTTCTTTGAACTCTTGTGCTGCTTTAGTGGGATCACCATTGATGACAGACTTTGCAGTTGTGAGCATGAGCGATCTGCTGGTTCCATGGGAAGTAATTGTAAGACGTGTGGAGGCTGCAGCACTAGGTGACTATGTTACAGTGATCTACAATCCTGCAAGCAAGAAGCGTGTGCATCAGTTAAGAGATACTAGAAATATCTTTCTTAAGTATAGAGAACCATCAACTCCCGTAGCAATTGTCAAAGGTGCATATAGAGAGAGTCAATCAGTGGCGATGACGACCCTTGATAAGATGCTAGAACATCAGGACATGCTTGGGATGATTACAACAGTAATAGTCGGTAACTCATCTACTTTCAATTACAGTGGAATGATGATAAATCCAAGAGGATATCGATCAAAATATGAGCTAGTCAAAGGGGTTCCTACAACGCTCTGAAAGTCTTAGTCGCATTAACACGTACTATTGTATAGCTCATCAGAGCCAAGTGCATATCATTATTAAATTTCCTTTTCAGCAGATAGTGCCAAGCGAATAATATAAATTGTCAGATAGTTTTTTTCGATAGAGGTGCTTATACAGATTCAGAATTGATCATAGTTATTTTTATCAAAATCGATACCAAAGATTTACGAGAGAGGTTCCATATTGGGTTCGTTGCCATGGAAATAATTGCGGATAGGTTCAATTATTTTGTTGATATAGGTAGCAGTCGCATATTTTAAATCCATCGGATGGATCTTCTTTTGAATAAAATCTTGCTCGACATTGTTATAATTTGTATATGCAGTGTTACCGCCGTATTTAGTAGGCCTCTCGACAATAAATTCTGCATATTGGTGAAATATGATATATCTAATCATTTCAAGTATAGGATTTCTCTCAGCAATACCAATAGGGCAGAACGCCATGTTTATCTTCTCTCTTATGGTTATTTCATCGTCGTGAATTATAATTCCGCTTGTTGGCTTACTCTTGCTCATTTTACTTGATATCTTTACATCATCAAGAGCATTTTCAGATAATCCTAACTTAGTCGGTTCTGATAGACCTGGGAGTAAATGATGATGTACAGAAACTGGAATTTTCCATCCTAACTTAGGAAATATTTCTCTAACCAGCATGTGTATTTTCCTCTGGTCCATACCTGCATGAACAATATCCAAATCCAATGCTCTTATATCAATTGATTGCATTATCGGATAAAGCAATTGCGAAAAATCAAGGCTTTCTTTCTCACTCCTGCCCATGATCGTCAGTGAACGCATTATTCTCGACAAAGCCATATATTTGCTAAAACGGACGAAATTCTCCCAGTAATTAGATGAATTTTCATAAAGTTCGCTGCCAACTAATACTTTAACACCAGGACAAAAAAACTTGAATGCGTCAGAATAATATTTTGACACCTCCCTAATTTTATCCCAATCTCCCATTAATTTATTATTAATGTAAGTGTGCCAATCAGCGAGAAATACAGTGGAGTCTATTTGAGCCTCAATAAAATCGTTGATTTTAAAACCTGTTAAAATCAGGCTACCAAGGTGTAATTTTCCTGAAAGTTCCAGCCCTATGTAATGTTTTGGATGAGTTACTTTTTCCAAGACATGCCTTAATTCATCTTTTGTAACAATCTCCTCAGTAGGATCCCTATTGATAAGGAGTAATCTTTTGGTTATATCCATTTTACAAAAATTAATACTGTCCTTTCTCTATTAATTTTTGCATATGAGATTACTTGAATTTATAGGGGTAAGCTTTCTTTCTACATAATTTTTCTATTTGATCTTGCAAAAAAAACAAAAACAATTTTATTTAAAATCAAATATCTTCGATAGAAATAACGAAGTGCTGTCAACAAATTTGTTGTAATGAGTTAAATCAAGTACTGTAAAAAGTTAAATTGAGTTATATAACTAGGTTCGTCGTTTGAAACGAAATGCTAGTGTGGAGGTTGCGTCAGCGCAGGTAAAGATGTCAGCACCCACTAAGGCAGTTCCACATAATAGCAAGGGCAGGGTCAATTATAATAGGAAAGCTGAATCAGAATTCTTTGTTGATAATTCGGCTCTTGCTGGATTTACTGGTGAGCGAATCTTATATATGGCAGTAAGAGAGTTAATTGAAAATTCCTTAGATTCTTGCGAAAGTAATCATACCCTACCTTTAATTTCATTATCTTTAAGACTACTAGATCCATTGAATGACATGTGGCTTATAGCCTGTGAAGACAACGGCATTGGAGTTCCATCTGATAAAGTCCCTGTTGCAGTTTGCTCTTTTTTAACCTCTGGAAAATATGTAGAAAAACAACAACGGGGCCTATTTGGTGTTGGCCTGAAAATGATTGCCGCTTTTTCCACCAAGGACACAGACCATCCGCTCAAAGTGTGGACTAAGTCGCAAGAAGAAGGATCGGAATATTACTTCGAGCTTCGAACAGATATCGGTACGAATAAACCAATAACTCTTGTGAGAAAAGTGCTAAAAACTGATGAACAAATTATTAAAGGTGAATCTGGTTTTAAAGTTCAAGCCGTATTGCGCGCCCGTTTATCTCCAATCACAAAAAATAGAATATATGATTATATTAGCCAAACTAGTATCGTCAATCCGTATTCTATACTAATATTCGAATCAGATGAAGGGAAGGTTGTCTTTGATAGAAGAACAAAAGTAATGCCACAGCCCGCAAAAGAAGTATTGCCTCATCCTGCAGATATGGATTTAAAAACTCTGAAAAAAGCAATATTAAATTTCACAAACCAGAAGACGACTTTATTAGGTGTATTATGTAATTCGTTTCAAAAACTGTCTGGCGAAAAGGCTAAAGAAATCATCAGTCGTTCTGGAGTACAAATAATGGCTGCTGAAAAATATAACGAGCATGAACTAATTAAAGTCGTTAATATTTGTAAACAGACCAAATTCCAGATTCCTAGTACTGATCATCTTAGTCCGATTGGAGAAGAGATTCTAACTGCTGGCATGACCTCTGAATATGCTATCGTAATGAACAGGCACACAAATACTGGTGAACAACAGTCACAATTGTCAATCAAGGTATTAAGACCATCATTGACAGCTTATTCGTCTAAAATATGTGTAATCAATAACAGGCCAACAATTGTAGAGTGTGGAATTGCTTACGGAGGCGACATAAATTCGTTTAAGATGTATAGATTTGCAAATAAAATTCCATTACTTTATGATGAGGGTTCGGACGTCGCAAGAGAAGTTGTCACTGAGGTAGAGATCAACAAGATGGGAATCTCAAAAAAAGAGGTCAAAGAACAATTTTCAAATCCTGAAACAAAGGCTGTTCGAGCCGTAGAATTACTTCCTATTCATATTTTCTTCCACATATGCTCGACTAAAATCCCATACAAGACCGCAGGCAAGGAAAGTATTGCATCAGAAGGAGACCTAAAAAGATACATGAAAACCTGTTTAGCTGATTTATACAGGAAGGTAAGCGCTCAGATTCGTAAAGAGTTACGGATGAAGGAGGCAGAAAGCAGACTACATCTTTACAAATATTATATTCCATTAATAGTTAACGCAATTTCTGAATCGATAAAAGTTGATCCGAAAAGACTTTCCGAGGCGTTTACAAGCATTGCAGAACGACACGTAAGAGGTGAAGCTACGTTTAATCCAGTTACTGATAAAGAAGACAGAATTACTGGAGAAAGGATTGACCAAGAGGTACGTAAAACAACAGAAGTTGAAGATAAGGACCTGAAGAAAGTATTTCAGGACAATCCCTACGAGGGAGTGAAAAAGAGGACGAAATCAGAAAGAGAAGCTCAAAAGATAGAGAAAAAGAATAAATTTTTGGGAAAAGAGCAGACGACGTTGGATGCCTTAAATGTGCAAAAGAAGATGAGAAGAAAGTAGTTGACCGCTACAGACAAACGCCATCAGGAAGTTGTTAAAAAAATTAAAATAATAATGAGAGATATTAGTAAAGATATAATAACAGAAAAAACAATGCCTGTTCTAGATGTTCCAAAAGTAGGTTACGATAATACACTTTGGTCTGAGGAGAAAAGAATGCTTACTATAGGAAAAAAGACGGTTCAGGTAAGCCCTGACAGCACAAAAAAGATTCCCACTTTTGCCCAGTACCTAGTTATGGCTAGTGCGATCCGAAGATTACTCGATGAGGAAATGGAGAGTACAATAAGAGGCATGTATTATGCTACACTTAGCACAGTTGGAGATGAGAAGAATAAACAAAAATTCTGGAATAGTCAGGAAAATTCTGATGATGCGATTAAAGCTGTTGAGCTGCTCACAGGGATACCTCGAGAAGAATTTTCTGTCACATCAAAACCAAAAGGGATGGTCTCAGGTCCGATCATGCTGCGTGTAGGCGGAGATCTGATTGATTGTAGTCTCGGCAGTAGGGCAACATCACAGCTAATTCCAACTAACATCCGCGATGTCGAAATTGTAGATGTAAAAGCGGATTTCGTAATGGTAGTTGAAAAAGATACAGTCCTTAATAACATCAGAAAATCGGGTTTTATACAAAAATATAATGCAATCTTACTGACAGGATCAGGAGAACCTGATAGAGCTACACGAATGATGGTAAAGATCCTCAATGAGGAATGGAAAAAGCCAGTAGTAATCTTTGCTGATGCAGATCCTTGGGGTTTGGGTATAGCGTTACGCTATAAAATTGGCAGTGAGTCGCTTAGTTATGATAGTGATAGGCTGGTTACTCCGGACGCTAAGGTGCTAGGCATGTTATTTTCAGACATATATGAATACAATATCCCGGAAGTAGCTAGATTAGTTGCCTCTGACGAAGATATTAACAGAGCTAACGATATGAAAAAGAAACCTTGGCTCCAGGATAGACAATGGCAGAGAGAATTAAATCTATTCTTGCAACGTAAAGAGAAATGCGAACTAGATGCTTTCTTCAAGCATGGATTCAAGTACTTGGCAGAAATCTATCTGCCCCGAAAACTGCAAGAAGCAGGTATGATCTGAGTTTCCTCACTCATTTTACGGTATTGGATTGTATTTGTGCTGAGAGATAACGAGATAACTCATTCAACTCTATTACAATCCCATAATAATCCCTTACGTTTTCAAGCGTAGATTCATAGTGCTTCCTATTGCTTGATGCAGTTGCATCGGAGACAAGTATAATATCATATCCTACGTTAAACGCCTCCCGTAATGAAGTCTCTACACAAATTGACGTATCTATACCGCAAAAGATCAGTGTGTCTACTCCGGTGCTCCTTAACCAGACTCCTATTTCCGTGTCATGAAAAGCCGAATCCCTTCTTTTTATAACTACGTGATCATTCTCCAGCGGTTTGATATCTTCAACGATTTCAGCATCCCACGTTCCTCTTATGCAAATCGGCCTCTTCATTATTCTTTCCTCTCTAGATTTTGGCAAAATTTTGTGAGTCCTAGTTAAAAGATCAATCCCTGAAGCCTCTCTTACTGCCTGGGTATAAAAAATTGGAAGTCCGGCATTTCTACACATTGTAATAAGATTACGAATTTTAGGAATAACTTCTCTATAATGAGAAATTTCCATCCCTAAAAGATCGTAGGAACCACCTTTGCTGACAAACCCGTTCTGAACATCTGTTACTATTAGAGCAGGGTTGATCTCGTAGTGTTTCAACCTCATTACGTTATCTAATACTTTGTAATGGTTTATAAAATTATACAAATTATCTGAATTACAGATAATAAAGTATTCTATCTTAATTTACTGTCTGAGGTTTTTGACGATTTTTTGAAAGCGACCAATAAATCGCTGTATCGAATATTTTTTTACTGAATCGCTTATCAATATTCTCTCTGAATTAGGAACCTTCAAAGCAACTGATATTGCTTCAACCCCTTGTCCAAAGGTATGAAATTGATATTTTGAAGGTACAAACTCCGTATGCCCCCCAATGTCGGGTACGACTGGGATCAATCCCGAACTCATTGCCTCTACAGTGGATATTCCAAAAGGTTCACCTACAAGAGGATGAAGATATACTTTGGATTCTCTCATGAAATTGAGTAGTTTGATAAAACTTACATTAATTTCAAATTTGACATAATCTGTTAAATCATAATCGTCTACCATTTGCTTCAAATAAAAATAATATCCCGGCCTTCCAGGAGGAAGATTTCCAACAATTTTCATTCCGCTTCCTATTTCATGTTCTTTCAACAATCTTGCTAGCCTGATTGCATTTTCTATTTTCTTGGTTGGATGAAATCTCGCTATAACAAGAATTGTGTCTTTTCGATTATTAGACGAAGACGAGAACATTTTACGAAAGAAATCTACATCGACTGGTGGACTGAGGACAATAGAATCTATTCCGAATGCTTTAGATATTACGCCGCGGCTGAATTCTGAATTTGAAAGTACGGTAGATTTCTTTAACATATGTATGTAAGCACTGTGAGCTAAGTCAAAATATTTTTGAGTAGAATTTTTTCTTCTACTGTACATAGTAGACAAAATTGTTCGGCTTAGAAACCTCGCATATTCAGGATCTTTAGAATCGATTAGATATTTTGCCAATGGAAAATGACAATATGTAATAGCATTCGATTTTGAAAAAGTAGGAAGGAAGTATGGAAGCATATCTCCATGTGTATTTATAGTAAGGTCATAGAGTTTGTTTGACTCTGACTTTCTCGTTCTTAAAGAACCCAAGATATTTATAGTTTTTATTTTCTTAACAACAGATGTAGCAGCTTCGCCATATGCGCTCTCTAGTTTGGAGATGTTGGGTTTTTCAAAGGTAGAAAGGTCAATTTCAAAGCCCATCTTTGATAATGCTTGCATTGCAGTAATCGCTAGCCGTTCGCTGCCTCCACGAGGATTCAAACTAGTATGAACAACATTAGCAATCAAATTGAGTGTCCGTATACTATGCTATATTCATCTATATATTACACAGTACGCTGCTTACAACGAAAATGTGCTAAAAGAGATCACTCAACAACATAATATCCACATTATAACAATAGATCTGGCAGTAACAATAGGTAACCCCATGGTAGACGATCTAAGAGGGAGTATTAACAATTATTATATAATATTCAGTGTATTAAATATTATCCGGATAAAAATTGCTGGCAACGAAAACAGTTAAAGTAGAAAGAAAAAACAAGAACCGAGTATCATTATGGAATGAAATTCCGTTGCTAGGAAGGGAAGCAATGATTGCTATATTCGACGATGAACAGAAACTTATTAGGTCTTTAAAAGCTGAAAATGAGGAAGAGTATAACAAGTTGTATTTTTTGAAATCTGGTGCTAGAAGGCAGCAGTCTGAAATATCAGAAAGAGGAATTCTAGGTACTTTAGAGCACCAATCGTCAATAATGTTATGATGATTTATAAGATTCAACCGCTTTACATAAGATGATATGCAGCAAAGCGACTTAGGTAAGGAAGCAGAGCTTTACACAAAACTCCCTAATGGCAGAATAAAGTGTACTGCATGTGCTCGGCTTTGTGAAATTCCAGAGGGCAAAATTGGCCTATGTGGTATCAGAGGAGTGGTGAATAATAAATTACAATTATTTGTTTATGGCAAGGTTATTGCAGGGCATATCGATCCAATAGAGAAAAAACCAGTCACCCATTATAGACCAGGCACAGCTATTTTTTCAATAGCAACGACGGGCTGTAATTGGCTTTGCAAATATTGTCAAAATTATGATATTTCTCAGCGACGTAAAATAGAGGGAACAGAAATGACACCAAGGGAAGTTGTAGATATGGCTGTAAGTTATGACGCTCAAGGAATTGCATATACATATAATGAGCCCTCAATCTTTATTGAATTTGCAAAAGACTGCGGAATCGAAGCTCACAAGAAAGGTATTTTCAACATCTTCGTTTCAAATGGATATGATACTCCTGAATCAGTTAACATGATGAGCAAATTTTTGGATTGTATCACAGTTGATTTTAAGGGAAGCGGCAAACAGGAATTTGTTAGGAAATTCATTGGAATTCCAAATGCTAATCCCATTTTCCAGTCAATTAAGGAAATTAGAGATAAGACAAAGATCCATACGGAAATTACTGATCTTATTGTTCCCGGAGTGGGCGATGACTTAGTGGCTGCAACAGAGTTGTGTAGATTCGTCTATGATGAATTAGGTCCAGATACTCCTATTCATTTTTTGAGATTTCATCCAGATTACAAAATGATGGAATTTGATGACACACCTGTTGAAACGCTTGAAAAGCATCATGCCATTGCGAAAGAAGTAGGTTTAAGATATGCTTATATTGGAAATGTACCAGGACATCCATTGGAACATACCTACTGTCCGGAGTGTAAGAGTATTGCAATACAACGATATGGATTTAATATTGTGTCGTGGAACATAAACGATAATAATAATTGTAAAAATTGTGGCTACCGACTTCCAATAATAGGAAAACTATCGAATACTCGTAGAAAGAGGTTTCAGTTTATTCAATAAGTATGAGTCCATACTTCCAACATAGAGACGGTTATGTTTCAGTTTTTAAGCGACTCGACCTTATTGAAAAGGTAATGATTAAACAGAAGATAAAAGAGATAGGAAAAGAGATATTCTAGTCAGAGGAAATTAATGCTATGGTTCTAGAGGCAAGATGTCCAAACTGCGGTAAGAGGGCAGAAGTTGACGACGAGATGTCCCAAGTTACGTGTAAACAGTGCAACTTTCATGTTTCCTACGAGGAATATATTGAGATAATGAAAGGCAAGGCAGTTAACATGGCTGATGATTTTCAAATGAATTTACCTCCTTAACATAGCCTAGAAATACTTTTTTTTACCTCGATACAATTCTTAATCTGTAATAATGACCAAAACTGCCTGAGCTCAGAAATTATGTCCGAATATA
>JBEVTH010000030.1:0-18045 GCA_041156085.1 Candidatus Nitrososphaera maunauluensis | reverse complement strand
GCCAAGCATCTGCAGTTTGTTGTGGAGCATAATTTGCTCCAGAAGGATTTGCAAAAGCATGTCCTAATCCTTTGTATATTTGGATTTGGTTTGTAATGCCGTCAGCATCTAACGCTGCTTTGAATGAATTTATGAGTGGTACGGGGTTAGCTTGATTATGGTCTCCAAATATCCCTAAGACAGGCCACTTTATCTTTGAGAGTTCTTGTTTATCTATAACCAAAGGAGTTCCATAGTATAATATGGTAGCTGCAAGGGGATGCTGCTCGCTATGCAAAGCTAGTTGCAATGATTGTCCGCCACCAAAACACCATCCAATAGAAGCTATTTTAGAGCTATCAACAAAAGGAAGAGAGGTTAAGTATTTTACGGCTGTCTGTAAATTGGAAACAGTTTCTTGAGGGTTAGAATTTGCCATATTTACTAATTGCGAACCTTGGTTCGGATCACTGGTTGATTGTCCTTTGAATAAATCAACTGCTAATACTACATAGCCGGCTTGTTTTGCAAGAGTATTTGCCATAGATCTTATATTATCATTTAAACCCCAGAATTCATGAACCATTATTATTGCTGGAAGTTTCATACTAGTAGCGCCGGTGGTAGTAGCAGTAACTTTAGAAGGATATACCAAGTATCCAGAAGTACTATCAAAGTATTTGACATCTTTTTTAATTTGTAATCCCTCTGTAGAATTTGGAGTAGTATTACTGGCCGCATTACTACTACTTGCTGCCAAATGAGTAGTAGCAAGCGCAGCAGCATTTGTTTGAGCATAGGCTGAGGGTATTGCTTTATAGAATGTATTTGTTGTTGTTGTTGTTGTTGTTGTTGTTGTTGCTGTAAACAAGACTAAAGAGGCTATAATAAAGAATACAGAAGGAAAAATCTGTTTATCTCTTTTGCTCATTACCTTGTCTAATCATAGCAAGATATTATATCTTATCGTGACCCATAATTAGAGTTATCCACTTCTGTTCAAATTATTATAGATTCATTTAGTGGTGCTGGACACTATATCATCACCTTTTTCAAGTATCTTTGAGTCCTCGTGAATGGGTTATTTTTCCAGCGGCTTCTAAATATATTCACACTATATATTAAGCGCTTGACATGTTCATTTCCTAACTAAAACATATTCTTTCCAGATATTAAAATCGTGAGTAGTTCTGGATATAATAAACCATATTGGATACTTGAATGCCTGACTACGCCATTGTGATAGTCGTATGCTTAAGTGTGGATCTCACATACCAGATGATAGTGATTCTTTTACTAAGGTAACAAGTACAATAATGCTTTAATAATACTTCAGTAATTACAAGGTATTTAATACTTAGCACATATGGATAAATACCGGCTCATCTATACCAGAATTCGAAGCTAGTATGGTTGCCGTCATGTCTATGGTGGTAATAAAAAAATAGATGATAAATTTTTCTAAACTGAAAACAGCAGAATATCAAAATAACAATAACCGTCTAACCGGTTTGACTGCAGCAACGTATATTTTAAAATGGTTGTCTAAAGGTTATACTAAAGATCAAATTTACGCAAAATTCAATGGTGATATACAACTATTTTCTACATGGATTGATTTTCTTAAAGATAAAAAATGGATTGTACAAGTAAAAGCAGCAGATGATGATATTGATAGTACTGGCTTGAAAGTAACAAAGGAAGGAAAAACATGGTTAAAAAGATTTGAATCTGCACACATTAAACTTAACTAGCCGAATTCACCACATTTAGCCTTTTAGTATTGTATAATATGCTAATTAGCTAGTTTCACAATAATATCATCAATAGCCTCACTTTACTACCATTACAGGGCATGCAGCATTGGTTACAACTCCAGAAGCAACGCTTCCAAGCAATAGCTTTTTGAATCCAGATCCTCCTCTCGTTCCTATTACAATTAAGTCAACATCTTTGTTCTTGGCATATTCAACTATTGCAGATACTATCGATGTTGCTGTTACAACGACCTCTTCCTGTAGCTGAATATTATTATTATCATCCAAATTGATTTTTTCCCTAATATTGTCAAACCATTGTTGTGCTTCTTTCTTAGCGTTTTCCAAAATTTCCTTCATTGCATTAGGAGTAGTAAGTCCATCCATGCCAAATACTCCTTCAGGTGAATATGCATATCCTAGTCGTGAAAACACTACATGCAGAGCAATCAACAACTGAGGATTGTCCTTCCCTTTTTTGACTAGCGCAATAGCACGATCTGCTGCATTAATAGATGGTTGAGAACCGTCAACTATTACCAATATCTTTGAAAATTCGCTTTTGTTTTGGGACAATCTGGATATTGCCTATACTATTTCTCCTTTTACACATAAATCTTTTTTTAGCAATCAATCAGATAATATGGAATTTACCGTCAACGGCATATTCTCAACATTGGATCAAATAGCACAAACAAGTAGCGGCTTTAAGAGCATGGAGCAGTTGTTAGGGTGGGCATATAAACAGTTGTCAGATCATCAAAGCCTTTCTATTTCCTCGTGTTATACGAGTTCATTTCGCTCTTCTTATCAACTACTTTAACCTTGAAGTTATAAATCATGTCTCTGCAAACAACATACATCCGACTAGCCAAAAAAGAAGAATGATCCATCATTCAGAATCTCCGCAGTAGGTAAAGGCCTGCTGTGTCAATAGAAATGATGAGTTGCCGCGGTATGATAGTAATAAGTATAGCTTCAGTTCGACGGAATTGGAGTACTCCACTCATACTGCGGTAAGGGCAAACCAAGAGGCAGCTCTCGAACTTATTAAGGGCCGTCTTAAAAGGAAAGCCACATGTCTTTGAGATCTAGTTGGATTTTAATATTATTTCAATTCCCGAGAATATAATGCCTCAGTAAAATTCCACATCTTTAGTGCCAATCATAACTTAGTTCAATAGATTTTGGTAGACCTGTCTTATGACGATGTGCCTAAACGAAAACCAAGCACCATTTGATCCTTGGATACATATATACAAATATTAAACCAGTTAAAACGCGCTTCAAAGTGGTTATATGATTGTATAATAATAATATTGTATAGTATTAATGGGCTACAGAAGTATTATTGTTGCTACGATCATTACCCTACTCCTGTTACCGTCTATACCAGGTTGGATATCTATTTATACATTCAACGCCACCTCAGAATTTCGTAAAGAGAGAAATAATTGGAGCAAGGTCACAACAATCTCCTGCATGAATGCTATATTCTCCCAAATGATTAGTCTTACTGTAGCAGATATTTGATAGGATGATTGTACACAGAATGTGAAAAGAAAGTCTCTCTAATTTAACGTATTTTTGTTAAAGTATTTCTATGATTAGGCAACATTAATTGGAAAAACCCTTTCTTTTACAGGCTCCTTTTCCCAGCTCCTTTTGTAAACCATCTTCAACGATCCTGTCCCGTGGTTTATTGCTTTAAATGTAAAGACTTCTGTTCCAGGGGTGCCCATGAGTCTGCTGCTGGATGGTTGAAAACTATGAGATACCAAATTTATGATGTCTGGATTAAAGGCAGGAATCCATTGATAGCCTGTTGTTGGATTTGATTCAAGGGTAATTGTAAATTCATGATCTTTTTTCACTGTAATATTTTGTTCTTGTTTATTATTTCCCATAGTTGAATTCACAACAAATACAATCTTACTTGGTAGATCGTCTTTTGTATTTTTAATATTTTCTCCCGGTAAGTAAGGTTGCATTATTAGGATTGTTTTTGGCTCGCCAAATGCTGTTTTTTGTACGCCAGTAATGGAGACAGTGTTTGACAGTAGTGTTATAAAAATAATAACTAAAGACGCATATAATAATAAGATCTTATTACAACGCATAATATATTCTCCATTATTCTCTATGATTGTTAATAATAAAGGTGTGGGTGGATTAGAGTGATGATGTTTATTGATCAAATTGAGGATTTCTCCGGCTCGATAGAGGGAGACACATAAACATACGGTACTAACTAACTTCTTTTAATTTGATCTCTTTTGGTTTGCGATTAACCTTCCCCAGACTTTCAATTATGGTAGTAAATATCGTTGAATAAAAATACTCTTCTGATGGGTCAGTGCCCGACTTCAGCAGAGCAAGTCAAGAATATCATAATTTCTTGCTCCTTTTCAAAGGATCTTTCCTTAGTTTTAGAAACTCATCTTCTGAGAGTTTGCCTTGTTCCTTCAGTTGTGCAATTTTTGTCAATTCATCTGTAATTATGATGTTGTTGAATTATTAATTATAATTTTATAAGGAAGGTTTGTGTAAAGGCTGTTTAATATATATGAAAACAAACAAGAGATTAACACTTGCAACCGTTGTTGCGGCAGCATTGATACTTGCAACCGTTACAACATCAATCAAATTCCAACCAGCTCTAGCTGCAGCTGCAACTGCAACAGCAGGAGGAGGAGGAGGAACAGCTACCTACTCAACAGGGCAACAAACATTCACAGCAACAATGACAGGCAGTGAAGAAGTTCCTCCCAAAAATACTCAAGCAACAGGTAGTGCTAAATTCATATCAAGTTCTGACGAAAATTCAATGACATATAGAATTCGTGTTGCAAATATTAATGGAGTCACGATGGCTCATATTCATAGTGGTAAAACAGGTAAGAATGGACCTATTGTTGTCACTTTATTTAAGTCAGCAACCTCAACCGGGCCAATTAATGGACTATTATCACAAGGAACTATTACATCTACTAATCTTGAAGGACCATTAAAGGGCAAAACAATATCTGATTTAGTCAAACTCATAAATGATGGCAAAGCATATGCTAATGTTCATACACAACAAAACCCTAAAGGTGAAATTCGAGGACAAATCTCTACTTCAGCTGCAGCTTCAGCTTCAACAAGTGCAGGAGCTTCAGCAGCATCAGCATCAGCATCAGCTGGATCAGGATCCTGAATGTATATGAAAAGGTAAAGATAGGATAGTATTAGAATACAATTCGTAGGCGAGCTTTATTTGATATGATGTTTTTACATCAAGGAACAACAAAGATGCGGGTATTAACTACTTTTTCTTGCTCTCCAAGAGACTTTTTGATTTTAAAGCATTAGAGTTATCTTGAGCCGTCAACGCCTTCTCTGGATGTATTATCTGTCTAATATGCAAGACTTTTCGATAGTAAAGGTATTTGCAGCAACAATTAATGAAGGTAAGACTGTGTCCTCAATTTTTAAATGGAACCCTATGGCTAAGTAGATAATGACTAGTCTAGCAAAACAGCCTACACTTTTTCCTATAGCTCTCGAATAGCAAGCTCTAATACTACTGCTTGATATGATGTTTCTTCGCTATAATTGTGTATCTAAAATAACCATAATTTATCTGCACATATATTATGTAACTAAATTGCAATCACAATGATAAATAATAACTAAAAAGAAAGAAGACTGATTATGAGGGTCTAGTTTCAAGAACTAGAGTCATTATCTTTGAAGGCAAAATAATAATCTGTATAGCCTGAGCGAGTCTTTATCATCGGAAATCAAAAAATTTTTTTGTCCACGATATTCTTCTTGCTGCTGAGACGATATGGTTTTTATGATTCTTACTGTTTACTGTTTATTGTTTATTGTTTATTCTCTCTCTTCTGATTCTTCTACCTTTGATGACTTCTTACTACTACCACCACTACTCTTCTTCTTCAATTCCTCTTCAATATCATCTGAGCCCTTTTCATTTACAGTAAACCTAACATCTGAATATGGATGATAAGGAGAGTCTATCATCTTTGCTATTCTGTTTTCTCCTGATTTTCTAAGGTATATTCTATAAGTTGAAGCATGCCCTAACACATTTCCACCAGCTGCTTTTGTAGGATCTCCAAAGAACGTATCAGGAGATGATTGTACTTGATTTGTTATAACTACGGCTATATTGTATATTTCTGCTAGTCTTATGATCTTGTGTAACATGCTATTAAGTCTCTGCTGTCTATCAGCAAGAGTACCTCTGCCAGCAAACTCTGCTCTATGTAATGAGATTACGCTATCTATTATAACCAATTTAGCCTTAAAGTCATCTACGTATTTACCTAAGTTCTTTATTATTAATTCTAGATGAGAGCTGTTGTACACTTTACATACTGCTATGCCTTTTAGGATTTGTGTTGAATCATAACCTCTGGATCTAGCTATTTCTTGTACTCTTTCAGGTCTGAACGTTCCTTCTGTATCTATGTATATTGTATTGGCATTGAGTCCTCCTGACTCGACAGGCTGTCTTGCTGTGGCACATAGAGTATGACATATCTGTGATTTGCCAGAACCAAATTCCCCATAGAATTCAGTCACAGCCTGTGTCTCTATACCGCCAAGCAAAAGATCATCAAGAGCACTAGAGCCTGTAGAACATCGCAGCATAGACCTCCTTTTCTCAAGAGCTGCGTCTGCAGTAATAAACTCCTTCTCTAATACATTAGAATCTCTTAACAATTTTTGAGCTGCAATTATAAACGCAGCAGCACTTTCTTTTGAGGAATTAATCTCTACAGCCAACTCGTCTGCGCTTGTTACCGCTAAATCCATCACGGAAACAATACCTGCTTCTTTTAGCTTCTTGGCTGTTGTAGGTCCAATTCCTTCAATATCTTGTATTTCCAGCTCAATGATAGGCGATGAAGGAACTTCAGATTCTACTACTGGTGAATTGATATCAACGCGCTTTCCCACAGTAATGCTATTATTGTTATTACCACTAGATTCATTTTCCTCTACATAGGTTTTTTTATCTGCCATGTGATATTCATACTTCTATACTGATAGCTTGTATTAATAATTGAGCGTACCAAACAGGGGGGGAGGAGTATCTATGAGTATTTGTTCATGTTTACGCTTCAATGTTTACGCGCACGAATGTCTATATGTGTTTGCATAAGTGCATTTTCATATGCAAGAAATGAGATCTTTTTCATTTCCTTTCTTTACTTTTGACATTTGCTGATTGATTGAAATTTCTGTATGTCATCTGATTATAGAAAACCATGGTATTGAAGGCTATGAAAATGAAGGATATAAAAAATAAAATATTAATGAAGAAGATCGTCTATCCTGATTTCTAAATTCAACACAATTTTTGATATTAAAATGGAAAATATGGAAATGATGATGATTTTTTTATTTAGTGTGAAAATATGGAAATGCAAAGAATTCTGTTAGTAATAACAATGATAATAATAAAATCACACAGCCATAAATCATATCAACTAGGCACAGTATCAGTCATCCATTCATCCATGATATCGGATTAATTGTTATACAAATTTATTGTAATGCATTGAACAATTCAAAAGAGCTACATGCATATATATTTTAGTATAAAGTATCGTAGTACACATTTGGTTGGTTCATGCCAAGAAAAACTCCCATCAGATTTGCTGACAATTTACTACGATCAACTATGATCAACTACTTCTCAGGTATTTCGCACATATCAGAATAAAAATTGCTTCCATAGACAACGCCAAATCTTTTAAAAATCGTTGCACAATCTTTTGTATCGAAAAGATACTTTGTACCATCAATTATTTCATCAATCGTCATAATATTTCCTATCTTTTCCTCTCCTCCTTCTCTGGCTTTACCTAAAGGCTTTCCACATAACGCGCATTTGCCTTGCATTTTCATGTTGTTTTCTACCATGACAATTCTGTTTTACTCAATCATTACATTCTCCTAACAATTCAGAACCACTTTGTTCTCATATTGCTTTCTTCCCTTCCTTTCTTTGTTTTTATTAAGTATTTATTATCATTAGTATTATTATTACCCTTATTTGTTGATATTATGGCTGATAGAGGTGCCTTCGCCAATATAGATTCTCCTAGTAATAAATTTATATATCTGGTTGTTAAAATTGTTTTGGCTATATGACGGTTATAGCCAGAGCTTATGGCTTCACTAAGCTTCACGCATTTAGAATATCAAATCCTATATATGAGACTATTAACAACCACATCTTGGTTTAATGGCTAGCTGTATTGCTTTTCATTCTTACAAGGGTGGTACCGGCAAGACAACAATAGCTGCTAATCTGGCAGCATTGCTAGCAAAGAAAGGTTACCGTGTATTTTTACTTGATCTCGATGTATATGCGCCAAGTCTTCAAGCTTATTTTGATACGGAACCAAAAAGATGGATTAATGATTTTCTTAATGGTGCTGCCGAGGTTGGAGACGTAATAATGGATCTTACACATGTGGTTGAGGATGTCTACTATAGAGGCAATAGTTTAAAACAAAAACAAAAACACAAAGACAAAATAGCTGGTAAATTGTGGGTTGGTTTTTGCAATTCAAAAAAGGAAGAGATTTATAAACTTGAAGGCGGAGGGGGAAAACAAGATACTTCCAAAATACAATTACTCAGAAGATTTATACTTTTACGGGAACAACTGATTTCACTTCACGATGCTGATTACATTATAATTGATACCAGCCCAGGTATAAGATACTGGTCAATAAATGCGCTGGCTGTTGCAGATACTCTCTTCCTAACTCTTAAAATGGGTGACCTTGACATAGATGGTACTAGAAAGATGGCAGAAGAAATCTATGGATCCTTTACCAAATTCGGTGCTAGGTCATATCTTGTAATGAACAGGGTGGCTGGATATTGTGTTCCAAAACCTATGTATACGTCAGACCTCATGGTTCCTTCTCCTCATTCTTCTATCAACACTGGTAGTGGCAGCGGTAGTAGTATTGCTCCAGCAGTGCCTTCATCATCATCATCATCGCAAGCTTCTTCAAATCGCGAAACAGCTTCTATGATGCAACAGCAAAAAGACGAGTCGGATATAGCTACCAGCGCACTTGCCAACGAAGTTAGAATGGATATTATTTCTGCTATCGCTTGTTATTGCGATATCCAATTTAGTAACAAGGAATTTTTGACTGTTCTTAAATACCCTGACCATCCGTTTGCACAGCAGTTTGAGCAGCTTGCCCAAACCGTAGAAGCGGTACAAAGTAAAGGTTGAATTGAGAACATAAAAAGTATATAGATGGCTGGATAAGAATTTAATCAATGCAGATTCCTGGCATATCCGATCTCCTAGATAAAGGAAGCCTACCTGATAGCCTGCTACTTCTTATTGGACCATCTGGAGCCGGCAAAAGTATGTACTGCAGACAGTTCTTCTCTGACGGGTTATTCGATGGAGACTATTGTATTTATATCAGCTCCAGCTTAACCAACAAGCAATTTAGAAACCACTTCTCCAACATAGAAACGTTAAACTTGATTCAAAATTCAAAATTCATAAACCCCTATCTATATCATATCTATCCTAATAGACAAGATCAAAACGCCTCATCCTCATCACCTTCGATCTATGTCTCTACTACTGATGGTAATACGGATATTAGTACTAGTACTAATAATAATGATGAAGGCGTCAGAATAATAGACAACGAACACTCTGTCAACAAATTATTTTTAACTCTAAAAGATATTCGTGATAGCATAACCAAAATGACAAAATATATTAATAATGATGATGAAGAGGTTGATAAACGCATTGGTAATGTTGGTAGTACTTTAGATACCAATAATAATACCGCAGTATATTCTCCCCTTAATTCAAACTCTTTTGGCAATAAGAATAGATCCATCCGCGTAGTTGTTGATTCAGTGACTCACCTCTTGGCAGTGTTTGGAGAAACGGCTGTTTTGAAATTTGTCAATGATCTCTCTTTTCTTTTGAAGGAGGTTGAAGCGATGGCAATTTTTACATTGACCAGTCCCTCAACAAGCGAGTATTTGACAAGTACTCTAAGTTCAATTTTTGACGGTATCATTGAAATGAAGCTTGGAGAACATAACGGCAGTTTGAACAGGAGCATAAGACTTCTTTCAATAAAGGGGTTACATTATAGCCCTTCGTGGATCAAATTTAAAATTTCTGATGATGGCAACCTGGCATTTGCAGACCAATCAACTTCATTGTCGTGCATGCTATGCGGAAAATCTATTTCGGGCCCACCAATATTGGATTCTGAATTTACATTTGATAGCCAAACCTGTCTGGAAACATACAAGAAGCTTGCGGGAGTATACGGTTCGAACATTTCTGAAATCGGACTACCATCAGAAGTCGTAGATGTTAATTTCTTCTATACAGACATTGTAAGCCTTTCGGATCCATCGTTACCTGTTAAGAAACAGATGGAAAAGATCGGCATATTGAATAAAATGATTGGTTCTTGCGAGGCCTATTTCAGGACACCCAAGGACAAGAAGATTGTTTTAACTACAGGAGACGGCATGGCTATTGGATTTTTACTAAATCTTGAATTGCCATTTCAACTAAGTACTCAACTACACCGAAAGCTTCGATTATATAATCGAGGCAAGTCACCCGAAGATGCGATTGGACTGCGTATAGGCTTAGGTTCTGGTCCAGTGTTCGTTGTAAACGATATAAAAGATAATCAGAATGTGTGGGGACCTGGAATTATACTTGCTCGTCGAGTTATGGATATAGGGGATAATTTCCACATATTGCTAGCAGAAAGGCTGGCTGAGGATTTAATTACACTCAAATATGAATATAGAACAACTATAAAACCACTAGTCGATTATAAGATTAAACATGGTCAGACAATCAAGTTGTACTCAGCCTACTCGAAGGAATTTGGAAACCCTAAGCCGCCATCAAAGTTGGTTGAGCATTCCTACTGATTGTATCCTACAAGAAGCTCTCAAACCATTTAATAGCGCTGATCAAAAATGAAGAAATGGAGTATATGCTCTTAGTTCCGGCTGTATATATTGAATGATATGGAGGCATAGGTTCAACCCCCCCCAAAATCTGTAACCAAGCTGCTTGGCCCTAAAAGTTATTCAATTGATTGTTTAATTGGCAGGCATTACTGCTATTGCTTCTTCTTCTTTTTCTTCTTCACTTCTCTCGTCAAGGGAAAATACATAACGCGACCCTTGGTATTCTTCTATCCCTTCCTTCTCCCAATTTATCTTGTATATATGTGTCACTTGTTTTCCAATGATTTTTATGCTTTGAGGGAGCTCAGCATATAACTTCTTGACTTTTTGTTGATCCTTTGTCATTAGTAGAGATCTACGTCTTTTCATCAAGTATTTTACGGCAACGTTTCTATGAACCTGGCCTTCTACGGGAATCTGCTCATTATTACTTGTCTCGATAGTAAATTGTCGTTTTCCCAAGAAATATTGTATAAAAATAATGGAATATATTATTTGAGCTGTACAGGATTTGACCATTTATGCAGATATTATATAGTCGGTAGGTTGCTTGACCAATCTCAAAATGTAAAAAACTTGATAGCAGGCTCTATAACAAACCTATAATTATGATTCATATATCTATATAAATAGATCCTTAAATAGTCATTATATTTGTTGTCATATGATTTAAGGGAACAATATGAGACTAATTGCCTCATTATGAATCATTTAATTGAACGAAGGATGATCCTTTATTCACAGGTATGCATAAACAACCCTTAAAAAACAAGGCTCCTCGTTCTGCCCGTCGAGCCCGCAAGCCTTTGCAAGAAAATTGGATAAAGGGGCCAGGACGCGGTATTTGGCTCAAATGTACTTATGCAAAATGTTCATATGAATGGCAGTATTTTGGCGGGCATCAATGGGCTGAATGTCCAATTTGTCATAGCATAACGAAAGTAGCAATTGCAAAAAGAAATTTTCTAATCCAAAACAAAGAAGATATGAGACTTCAGAGGGCGTCAAGGGGATGAAAATAGGAGAAGTTGAAGTGGAGGAAGAAGAAGAGGAAGAGGAGGACCGCGATCAAGGAAATGGGACAATTCTATCTAAGAAATAAAAAATAAATTCTCGTCATCTGCAATAAACATGTCAACAGAGTTTTTGTTTTTATCATGTATTATAAAAAGTGCTTTTTTAATTTTGTATTTTCTTGGGAGCGTTTGAAGAATGAAATTCAGAGTATAATTGTCGGCATATGAGTCTGATTCGAGCAAATTGAGGTCATCATCATAAAGGATCAATTGAATTCCATTTTCTGACTTTATGATCTTTGCAATCACAGGTTTTTAATGTTTGATTGATGTATTTTAATTGATGCTGCTTTCATCTGATTCGAAGATTTTAGTGTATAAATGAATGAATTATACAAAACCATACAAAATGAATACAAACTATCCAATTCCAATAGTTTGATATATTGAATAGATCTGTCTTTCTATCATTTTTCGTCATTTGTCATGGAAACACTACTAACCACCACCCACATCAGAACCAATATGACCCCATCTGCTTTCTTGATAAATATCAATTAGTTCATTTAGAATGTCATCATAATCAATATCACGTCTTTTAGAATGCATTACTTCTTCCAGCACCGAAGTAAGTCTTCTGTATGTTTGCTCCTCTATGTGTAGGGTTTTCAATACTATTTCATTTTTTTTACTTTGATATTTACCTATTGAAAATTGAGACTACAAATAAACCTGTGCTAAGGTGTATTTAATTTTGAAACATGTAAACGATATATTTGATATAATTATATGAATCTACAGAAATTACTCTTCGTCATTAGAGTCTGGGTCACCCACCCTTTACCATCGCAACAACTGCATTTCTGTTCTGGCTGCTGTGGTATTGAGAAAGAACATTTGATCTTGGAATTCTTTATATTACACAGAATGGTGCCTGATCCGACGCATAGCGGACATTCTATTATTCTTATAGGTATGTCACAGGAAACATCGTCCTTATCACCATTATTCTTATTAGTATCACAATTGATGGAAGACATGCATCTAGATGTAGATATCCACTTATTGCTATATAAAATTTAATATTTATTTATTTTAGTAAAATTATTTTCTTTTGTAATTAAATTATGTTAATGTTCAAGATATAATAGAATAAAACTAAAAATATTTCATATGGCTATATTAGTTATGGCAAAATCAGCGACAAATCTTCAGATTGAGATTGAATCGGATTATTCATCATGGCTTCTGGCTATTATCCATATATCCTTAAAAATAATGTATGATAACAACATAAAGCATAATAACCATAACAATAATTATAACAACCAGAAATTCCAATTTATAATCATGAAAGCATCTATCTAGATAATTGTTCTTTGACTTTTCGAATTTATGTGTGGTATTATCGATTGGTAGAAGGTTAAAAGTATTTTATAACCATACATTCTATACTACTGAACATCCACTCAGTTTTACCATGGATTTCAATATGGTATTATAATAAAGAAGTATAATGAGAAATAGATGTAGAAATATTGCTTTTATACTCGAAGTTATCAATAGGGAAGGATCTACTAGAATTAAAATGATGTACAGATCTTTTCTATCTCAAAGTCAATTAAACGAATATCTATCATTTATGCCCAAAATGGATCTGATGTCCCAACAGAAGAGCCAGCAAGGATCTCGTTCTCTTTCTTTCTTCATAATGGCAGATAAAGGAATGAACTTTTTGAACCTACACAATCAGATTAAAGAAATGATTATTATTATTCAAACTAAATAAAAGCTCCAATTGGTATAGAAAACAAACAATAATAGGATCAATAGTTTAAGAATTTTAGATATCTTATTGAAAAAAGGAGAAGTATAACTCGCTAAATTACTAAAAAATAGATTGTAAGCACTCTAATAGGAAGGATGAACTATGTTTATGACCGAAACAATTTGCAGGTCATGTGGTTCAGAACAGCTTGATGTCATAAGAATATGTGGATTTTGCACGCAAGCACTAAATTTAGGCTGCAATCATTGTGGATATATCGCTGATGAAAAAGTCCATGTGGATTGTAAGAATGCAGAATTCTTCCTATCAGGAAATTAGTAGTTGTACTTCGTGATGAAATGAAAGCCGATAAGAGAACACTTAGAAGTACCAGTACCCATGTTCGTCTCATCCATAGGCCATTTTGAACATAATCTAACAATTATGTTGCATGTTTGAAATCCTCTTTTGCATACGTTATTTCTTCCATTTTTTCTTTGCAAAATTTGGTGTGTATCTTATGGTTTTTGGCAATCGGGTTGTTTTTGCTAGACAAAATAGAAGGGAATTTTAGAGCCGTGACATTAATTGTATTTTTCAGATACATTATCAGATCAATGAAATTAATCACAACTACCCAGAAACATAATTGAGTCTGATTGACCAACCAGTCAATACTGAAACCACAGCAGAACAAGAACCACTATTAGACTGGGTATTAACGCAGTTATTGAAGTTTTGATAATGGCATATGATAGCATATGATAGATACGCCTTTATTTTCAATAATAAATATGACGATAATAACGATGTCTTTAACAGTAGTAATAGCAGTACAGTTGCGACTATGTATTATTCTTCCTCTTCTGACAGGACTATCAAAATCTACTATTATAATGAATATCACGAAGGCATTTTAGAGTAGATGTTGGTACGAATATTCGATATACAACACATATATTATATGCACTTTTGGTATCAACACCAACGCCGTATCTGACAACTCTAATAATCAACCTTTTTTATATAACCATCAAAATATCACATATTATATTGTTGGTTGGTGTGATATCTGATACACATGATAATATTAAAAATATTGAGAAATCTGTGAATATATTTAATGAGAGAGGGGTAAGTTTTGTAATCCACGCTGGTGACTATGTACATCCCAAGGCAGTTGAATCTTTTCAAGGTATAAAATTAATCGGCGTATTAGGAAACAACGATGTAAATGTGTCCGGACTCGCTCATGCTTTTAATAATATAGGCGGAGAGCTTAAAGGTGATTTTTGTGAAATCGAACAAGACGGTGTGAGATTTGCAGTTTATCATGGAACCAAATTACAACAGAAACATTCGTTGATTCAATCTGGAAATTATGATGTTGTAGTTTGTGGTCATACGCATAAATTGGAAAGGATGACAGTTGGACAAACGACAGTTCTTAACCCAGGGACAGCTAACGGCTTGTTTTTTGGATACAAGGCCACTGTTGCTATATTTAATACACTATCTAGAGACATTGAATTTATCAGTTTATAAAAAAAACAGACGAGTTGAGGTTAATTTGATTAATTTGATTACTTTATTTTATTTTAAATTAAAGTTAGATACTCTTGGGGAGAAGAATTTCTTTGATATGGTGGTTGTCTATTAATGTATCAAGAATCTTGGTACGTTCTTCAGTCGGTAATTCTATGTTGAGAGCACCTTCTAGCGAGTCTATTGCCTTTAGTTTCCAATAATCGTTCAGTGCATTTTCAATCATTGCCTGAGCCTCGTAAACTATTTTACCTAACGAGGTTAGGAAATATTTTCCATTCTTTCTTTTTATCAAGCCAACCTTTATCATGCGAGACATTCTTGAATAGTACTGTTTGCGTGTAAGCTTTATTTTTTTTCTAAATTTGTCAGTATTACTAGCTTTTGTGATGGCAACAGCTTTAAAAAGGTCCAAGGAGTGATCATTAGAAATAGCATTTATTACATTTGCTTCAGTCACAATTGACATAAATTGTAAATCTAAACACAAAAAGGTATATATTGATAGGCTTGCCACGAATGGAGATATTGTCAAATAAGTAACCGAAAACTTCGATTTTGTATTTTATTTTCATAGAACATATACCCTGTATTATTAAACGCTAATGGGCGAGTCAATAGAATATCATACTACAGTCTTCGATGAATCATAACCATAAAAAACAGTTATCATAAAACCATTAACATATTTTGATCTATCAATCATCAGTTGCATATTTATTATTGGTGAATGACATGTTTAATTCATGAAATATGCTCATTTCCATCAAAATGTCTCCGAAAATGGAGAAAAATATGCTATAAGATACATAAAGGAAACAAAAATGATCGAAAAAGAGAATGTATATCCTAAAGCTTCAATCCTTAATAATAATATGATCTCTCAATACTTTAGAACATTCGTTTACTATGCAAAGGCTCGCTCAAACGTATACATATTTGCCTTTGCAACAATGATATCGTTAATACTTGGAACACACGCGAATTTGGATCCTATTATAACTGCCAAGGTTGTTACTGCAAGTTATTTCTTGGCTCTTGGAGCCTATGTATATAATGATATAACAGATTTTGAAGTAGACAAAATAAACAAAACAAACAGGCCATCAGTTACTGGAAAAGCTACAAAGAGCCAGCTCGTTAATCTAGTATCCTTTTTGTTTGGGTTTTCTGTGCTACTTACTGCATCCATAAATTTTTATTCGATTTTTATTTCAGTATTTTTCACACTGTTAGGAATTACTTATTCGCATCAAAGGTTTAACCTGAAAAACAAATTTCCTCTAAAAACTGTGACTACGGCCTCAGGAGCAGCGTTGTTATCACTATTGGGTGGAACTGCTGTAACAAATATATCTCTACCAATTATATATGCCGCTCTATTCTTTTTTGCTTTCTTTTTTATATTAGGCCCCCTTGGCGATATTGGAGACTTAAAAGGAGACAGAGCAGGCGGTAGGCGAACGTTTCCTATTGTAATTGGAATGAAACCTACTTTAATGGTAATGCTATCTGTACCTATATTGATACTACTTATCACTTTATTAACCCATATTATCGTACACTTTAATAACAAAATGTTTGGGATCTATCCTATTGTTGGGACTTCAATGGCAACATTGGCATTGCTTCTATATATAAGCAAAAGGCTAAACGATGTTTCTGTAATTAAATCTATGAGACCTAAAATGAGGTATCTTCACGTGTTAATGCAGATTTCATTGCTCTTAGCATTCGTGTGATCTATAGAATTATTTATGCGAGTGCAGACGTAAAACCAATTGTAGGACTTATTCTATCTGTAGATCTCATCCATACACTGCAAATTTTGAAAATCAAATGTACCTTTTGGCTACGCTACTACTGCTTTCTGCCAGTTTTATTGTTGCTGACGTTATATCTTTTGCTCCTAATACTGTCTCTTCCTCACTAGCAGCATCCCACATTTTATTATAAAAGTTTAGCATTATATTAGAAGTCTTTTCTTCTCTTATGAAAAGGACGCCATAAAATTTCTTTGGTTCATTCCAGTCGACTATTTCTACTCCTACTTCTTTACCATCTAACACAATAATGCTGAATGGAATCTTCCCTATTCTTCTATCGACATTACTTGGATACCATGGATTTGATACAACTTTTTTTCGCTCAGTAGAATTCTTGTCATTTAAACTTAGGACCCTAGCTTCTGTCCCAAAATATTGTTCAACTAAACTCGAATCAGTTATCACTTTAACATTTATTCCTGAGTTTGACTTGCGAAGGATGTTGTTAATTATTATTTCATTAAATGATCTACTTGCAAGCAAAATTTCATTTTTGCAGAATTGAACGCGTTCAACTATTGCTGACACCATATCTTGATACGTCCAAGCAATTTCGATTCGTGATGAAACATTCCCAGTTACAGAGCTGCTGATACCTATTATCTTGTTAACAAAATTTGTAATGTCATCTTCAGAAAACTCTTTGCTTCGCTTTAAGGTATCTATCATTTTCATCTGTTGCATGTTTTTCATCTCTTCTATCAATTCAACAATGTGTCTTTGGTAAATGACATCTCCAAGTGTTGTATATGAATAGGCTCCTTTCGACTTGTTAATAAGACCAGCATCTACAAGTTGTCTTAATCTGGTATAGTATACTTTCCTTGAAAGTCCTAGGTGTTGCAGCGTATTGGATTCTGACTTAATGCCATCCTTCGCTAAAATAAACATAGTCAAATTGTCTTTTTTTGATAAAATAGAAAGTAACTTTGCAGAACTCTTCACCGCTTCTTGGTGTATCAACTGCTCAGTTGCCATTCTATAGTAATTTGTTTACCATTGGCATATTTATATGGTTCTCTTTATATTGGAAATACAATCAATTCATCTATATGGATATATTTGTGAGGTATGTGATTACTCTAAACTACTTTTTTAAAACAGAGAAATTCTATATAATATAATATAAT
>JBEVTH010000029.1:12879-18364 GCA_041156085.1 Candidatus Nitrososphaera maunauluensis | reverse complement strand
TTGTTCGCTCTAGACACGACTGACCCGGGACTTGACGGGGGCTGCGAATTTTCTGTCGTGTAGATCCCTCAACCTGTTTCTGAGAGTCACTCCCGTTACTCCTGCTAAATGTGAAATATTTTCTTGCGTTACATTTTCACCAGTCATAGTACATGATAAATAGAGAACTGCTGCTGCAAGTGACATAGGATTTTTCCCTGCAGATATTTCTCTGCCATTGAGATCTTTCATTATACTCATTGCTTGACGGACTGTCATCTCATTTAGATTAGCTTTATTTGCAACCTTGGCAATACACTTCATCGAATCAACTATTGGAATTTTAATATCTAGTTCAAAAACTAATAGCCTGTATATTCTTGCCACATCTTTGCGTTTGATATTACTGATTTCAGCAATATCCTTTATTGTTCTTGAAATCCCCATTTCTCTACAAGCAATATAAGCTGCAGCGGCCAATACAGAGGGTATTGACCTCCCTCGAGTAAGTTTTCTTTTCTGGATCTTTCTATAAAGGTACGCAACTTTTTCTACTGCTGCATCCGATAGCCCAAGTTTATCTTTCAATATATCAAGTTCGTTAAAGGCACGTTTACGATTTATGGCAGTCGGAGTGTAGACCTGTGTTCTGCTATCTATAATTCTTAATCTATTCATAGTATAACACATCGCTGGATCTAATTTCTGTCCACTAGCATCCCTACTATCCCTTCCAATAACAGTGGCAAGTCCCATATCATGTCGGGCGAGTGTGGTTGGTGCACCTGTTCTGCTCCTATCGTTTAATTCTATAGTATCGAAAGCTCTCGTATCTGGTCGGCTATTGTCTTGTATATTTTCAGAAATCACCAACCCACAATTAGTACAAATAATTTCTCCAGATTGAGGATCTGTAATGACTTTTTTATCGCTAGCATTATCGTTACTACATGCAGGACATATTATATTATTATCCAAGGAGTAATGATCACTTTGCTGACTTGACAACACTTTGTTCTTCACACTAGTATATATAATTATATAATTATTATATACATACACATAATTATTGTTATTTAATATAGACATCGATGTCAGTTAAAAAATTATTTCATCAATGAATCTTCTGCTTCCTCCTTATTGTGCGGTACTACAAAAATGAGGTTATATGAATTCATAGAGTGCTGCAAAGCTACACATAGAGACCAAAAAGTCAACAACTATTGATAGGATTCTTCATACTCACGCGATTAATCTCCTTTCATATCACGTCCGAGTTTGGCCGATTCTTTTACGCTATTTATTTGAATATCATCGCTTCTCGTTACCATCCTAGAGAGTTTTGGCCTGGCTTCCTTTCCAAGACTTATGGCTTGTTTACCTTGCCTCAAAAAGGATATCGTTACTCCATTATCGCTCAGCAACTGAGCAAATTCTTTTGCAGTTTTCAATTTGTCAAATAATCCCGTTTCATCTTCCGGTGTTCTAAATAACTTGGGCCTGACAAGATCAACGTTAATTTTGTTTTTATCTTTCTCTACATCAATTTGTAGCGCTGTCTCATTCCCAACATCAACCTTAATCGTTCCCCCTGATGCAGTCCTCAAAGTTTTGGCAAGCAAATCTGCTACCACGTCATCACCACTAACATGTAGATGTTTTTTTCCTAACATGTCTATATCCCTCTCTGTTTCCTTCTCCAAGTTAAATAAGGCCTAAATTCACGCCAGTATCTTGACTCATATCATCATTTTGTGTGACCAATATATATTTTATAAGTTACCTATTTCTTCAGTCGGTAGGCAGTATGTGCCCTCATTAGAGATAAAAGGAATCTGTATTGTTTTGTTTGTCAAACATTTCTGTCTGATTCATATATCTTTGATGATGCTAGCCAAGAAATCTTCTCTAAATGATAAAAAATGAACAAGTCAAGAATTAATTAACATCACAAAGTCTTTCATATTGATGAAGAGTAAAAGACAACGCAGGTCTGCCAATCCACTTTATAGCTTTGCCATTCTAACTATAATTATTGTATTATCGGTATTACTAGCTTGTACAAGCAATGACGGTGGCAGCCACCAGCAACTTTTGCAAACTGCTGTAGCATCAGGTATGACGACGACTGCGACGGCAACTACATCTACTTCCCCCCCTGTACCTAATACTGCCGTAGTATCTACGAATACCAACAGCAACTTACCGAACAAGCCGGTTAACAATACAGGTCAAGCAGCAGCCAGTCAAAGTGAATCTTTGGTTAGATCTATTATGGACCCGAGCTCTCTGATCACCTCAGTCCTTAATCAGGCTGGTGGAAATAAAACACATTCTAGTAACTCGACAAATCAAAATAGCGGTATTGGAAACCACAGTGCGATAGCCTTGGGTAACACTATGCAAACCGGCGTTGTAAGAAACATTTATACATTGTTGTTGGCCCATCAAATAATTCCGCCCAAGGACTTTATACCCCTATATGATACTTCACCTTATGAAATACTTAATGGACATTTGGCTGCAAAGATTCCATGTGATGCAAATTCTGTTCCTTCGTTACAAATACTTATAGGACATGTGCCAGATGTTAAACCAGTGCAGCTACAACTTGTTAAAGGATTCTCGCAGCCTGGAAACATATGCTTCTATCATGTGGATCTAGGAGCTGCAACAACAACAACAACACATCATAACAACAGTGCAATTGTTTCAGTAACAGGCGGAAGATCACAACAAGCGAACAAGACGACAACAACAATAAATACAGACTTGGTACTCAGTAACCCAACAGCTGATAGAGTAATCCTTCCAAATACTAGTACGGTAGTGATAGGAGTTAACGAAATCATGCCAGTGGGTGTTGTTGCAGCTGGTACCAATAATAATAACACCAATATTGCTCCTAATCAGAGCCGAGGGAGTAATGGACAAATCAACAACTTAATAAATGCAATGACCACTAGCATGAACAACAACAAACCAATAACAAGATAGTTTTTATTCGCTAGTTTATCTTAAATTTATATATTTTTATATCATACGGATGGGAGCTTAAGTTGCGGTTTGACATTTAATAAGGTGAGAGATGTGTATGTCGCTCATAAGTATCACACACATGAGATGAGACTCGTTGCTGTTATGTTGTAACATAACATATGTTTACAAATGAACAAATCTAGGTTACATTTCTATTTTTACAATATTTGTTGTTGAGCTGTAGATTCTCTCGCATTGGGAAATATTTATAGATATTTAAGGGAAAGGTAGAATAAAAGGTGTTTTATCCTTCTGAGGTGAGCATTTTGCAGAAGAGTCAGAACCATCTTTGCAAGCATCCTTGCCATGATTGCTACCGCGGTCTTGAGCAGCACTTGCCTCCTGTATACTTGCAGTCGTTAATATACCAATCACTATGACCAATGTCAGCAACAACATTCCAGGATTTGTACACATAAGGTTCTTGATAGTATTATTATGGTTGGAGTATATTTGACTTAGTGCAATTAATGCTATATTTTTTTATAGGATTTATGTACAAATCTATAATCTAGTAACAAGATACTAATGATTAGTCTGTATTTTCATTCTAGAACAATAAGAGAACACTCTACAAAATCACACTTTATCCAATAACTAAAATGAAAGTATTGATAGCCGAACAGAGCAGTTTTATACAAGGATACATGGGAGGAGAAAAACAATGAAGTCATAACTTCGAACAATGATGAAAATTGTCTTAAAATTTATAAGGAAGGAATTCCAATACATAAAAAAAGAACAGGTCCAGTTCAACATATACAACCATTTGATGCAGTAATTTTAGATGCCAAGAATGCATGGAATGGAAGTTGCAAAAGAGATCCTGGCCGTAAATCCGCATCAGAGGATAATATTTGCTTCCGCATATGTTAAAGACGCTCCTCAAGGATCAATAACTAGGCTAAAACAGATTGTAGAATTGTTGCAAAAACCATTTGGAGAACAGGACCTATAGATACAATAGAAGCTTTCCCTCTTCTTACAAACTCTGAAAAAACTTCAAAAGGGCTGAACCTTCCAATTGATTGTACTGTACACATTAATAGTATCAGCAGGGTAGTAAATCAACAAGAAACTCACGGACTGGTTATTATGTTATATTATTGAGATTACTGAGTCCATAATCCCCAAGTTCATTTTGGCCATTCCAGTCCAAATACGTGACTGACTGTGGCTATTCCAGAATAGGAGAAGGAGAGTTTTCATCTAATCCTGCATCTGGTTGTACTATTTTTGATGACAGTGCGTGTGGTAATAGTCTTTCGACAACTAGCTTGCTCAGGTCAATTCTATAATAGTCGAGTTTATCTGGGTCATATTTTTGTACGATTTCTATATTCTCGCCTGCGTTTATTCTATTTTGTATGACGTTTCTGTGAACATAACTTGATACAAACCTGTAACCTCGGTGCTTTATCTCCTTGAGGAACTCGATTCTCAGAAGATGACCTCCCGCCGCTCCCCAGTAGCTCGGCTTGATGCTAATATATTCCATATATGCAGTATTTTTTTTCCCTAGATTTTCGTCATGTGTTCCCCTGCGAAGCTCATAATTTTCCAATGGCCCGCCTTTTACATATCCAACGATTTCTCCTGATTTGTCATTAATTCTTAAAGTGATAATAATTGTATCGATATTTGATATTGTCTTTTTAAACTTTTTTTCATTTATACGTACCGGAGAGGGTAAATTTCTGTATATCTCTAGTATAGACTCGATCAGCTGTTGTCGTTTATTATTATCTTCATATTCGGCTATTCTCTCAACAGCGGGTACTAGAGCGATCTGACCTGTTATAATTGAATTTCTTATAATGAGCTCTTGCTGCCATGCATCTCTGAATGCTTGTACGTTATTATAGAAGTTGTTCTTGTTTTTATCATCCAAACCTTCAAAAACATATTCGAACATCTCTTTTTCCTCTTTTAGAGAACTAAAGTATTTGACAGATTCTTCATTTATTCGTGATGGATGCCAACCTAATGCGTGAGCATTCCTACGAGCAAGTTCCATTGCATGTTCAAAGTTTCCTAGTGCGTAACCGGCTATGCGTTCAGAAACAGATAAAAACCATCCCACGTTCTCATAGTGCTCTCTTCTTGGAGTATCGCTTTGAGGGATTCCTGCGAGAGTAAATAATTTCTGCATTCTAGCTTTTGCATTTTCAGCAATAGTACCTTTAAAAGGATATGCAGTTCTGTGTATAAGTGCGAGCACAATATTAAGATCAATTCCTATATCTTTGATGAATCTTAATATTTTTTTGTCGTTTCTTAAGAACCATTCAACAGAGTCCTCATGCGGTTTATCAAATTGTTTTAATGGATCATAATCGTGAAAAAGCGCTGCTGTAAATAGATACTTGATATCCTCTTGGCTAAACTTTGTCTTAACAGAATTAGTGCTACCTTCTTCTGCTTCGTTAGTCGAATTGTCAGCCGTCGGCATGCTGCTGGTGCTGGT
>JBEVTH010000029.1:11068-12779 GCA_041156085.1 Candidatus Nitrososphaera maunauluensis | reverse complement strand
TTATTATTATTATTATTATTATTGCTGTTGCTATTTCCGTTGCCACTTCTGCCCCCCACACGTTTGGTAGTGACAGCCAATAGAGTAAAGTAAACGGCCTCAAGTTCGTGGTCTATGTTATGATATCCGTAGTAATCTGATCCCAATCCTTTTTTTGAAAACTCTGATACTGCATGTCTCAATACTCTGCTGGTCCAGTTATGTTGTAAACCGCCAACATCTGAAGCTAATTTGATTATTTTGTCTTTTAAGGCAGCTTCTCTAGAAATACCAAAATTATAACGTAGCCACCAAGGAAAGAGCTTTAGTCGTCGATAGACTTCATGACGCCACGATAGTGGACCAGCTAGAGGATTTGTTACAACAACAGAGGACAAATTTCTATTGCTATCATGGTCCTGATTAGGAGTATCTTTATCGCTATGATAATTGCCCTCTACTTTTTTTGCTTCTTTGTCTTCTTCGCGGCGGGGCATTAATTATACCTCCATAATCTACACTCTATCTATCGTCTCCACCTTCTTATATGGATTTTATAACTATCTGCCAGTTTATCTAAATAAAAAGGTATATGCTCTCTTTGATGTAGAAAAGCAAGAAAGAATCTGTGGTATTATCAATATACTGATACAGGTTTATGCAAGATAATGATAATTAATAGATCCAGAAGCAAATACATCTATTAGTTAGACTGGTTATCGATCGGTTGTTTAGATATGGTAGGACGAGGGGTTGATTTTACCAATAAGTCGTTATTGGAACAAGCTCACGCCAGGATGACTAAAACCCTCGTTGATGGTATTCAGATTGATATGTCGACAGAAGAATGCAAAAAATTGCTGAGAAGGCATATTTATACCAAAATAAATCTGGTAACATTGTTTGTAGATATTAATAACTCTACAGAAATGAGCTTAACTTTACCAGAGACCAAATTTGCGTTAATTTTGCAAAGTTTTGCTCAAGAATTAACAATTGCTATATCAGGCTATGGGGGATATGTTTTTAAATACGAAGGCGATGCTGTTATTGCATTATTTCCAACAGAGTACAATGAGGAAAAAGCTTGCAGGAATGCATTGGACTGCTCAAGAGCTATACTAAGAATCATAAATGAAATTATCAATCCAGCATTTTATACCAATCAATTACCTCAAATCACAGTAAGAATAGGTATGGCTTACGGCTATGCATTAGTGGTACTTTATGGGAAGAGCTTGGAAAATTCTCATATAGATGTAGTCGGTTCAAGTATAAGCTTGGCTACAAAGATTGCATCAATTGCTAATCCCAATCAGATCTTGATAGGTGAATCAATTTACAATATCTTTCAATCATCCGCATCATCGTCATCATCAACGACAACAGCAGCTGCAGGACTCAGTCCTAAAGATTTATCAAACGATAATGCTGGTACAGCTAGTTTCAGGGAGATAGAGGTGGATCCAACAAAATGGAAATACCTTTCTCGTTCTGATCCCCATAGCTTGTACCGCGTATACGAGTCATATTAAGATCCTTTTTCTATCATTATTTATTATTATTATTATTATTATTATACCAATGGCTATGGGTATTAGTAGTGGTGAAGCTCGTATCAGTAGTATTTGACAGCCTTATTCTATCCCCAAATGTCCTACCACTATCATTGCTACTCTTATCATTTGATGTTTGATTTACTCTCCACCAACAGGGTTTATAGCAGCAATAT
>JBEVTH010000029.1:0-10968 GCA_041156085.1 Candidatus Nitrososphaera maunauluensis | reverse complement strand
GCAAATCCTTTAACTTCAAAAAAGCAATTCAAGAAGAAGAACTTGCTCCTTCGAAACGTTGATGTTGTACCAAGTCATTTTGGTTCTGAAAGGGTTTGCCACATACATTACAGATAAAATTTGACATTGCTGTTGGTGGAACTTGTGGATGGATCTTACTCTCTTCGGTTTTGTCTATAGCCTCTTTATCCTTTATGCTACCGCGAGTAGTTGTATCGCGTGTTCGTGTATCAGGATGCTCACGTGTCTGATCACTTATCTGATAGGCTTTTTTCTTTTCAGAATTATTTTCTTCAAGTGCTTTTTGTACATGGTATAGATCTCTATATTTTATGTATCCATCGAGACTTTCAAAAAGTGCTAGCATATCTGAATCAGAATTAATGTTTCTACTAGCATAATCCACAATGTCCTTCTTGTAAGCTGGAAATCTCATTTCCTTTATCGATCTTACTGCATTACTGATAAAATTGTCTTCTTTGTTTGTCTTGTCTATAGACTGATTAATAGATTTTGTGTCGTATATAGAGGCGTGCTCGGCAGAGCTTATACTCTCTTTCAAATTGTCTCCGTTTTCCATTTGTTTTTTGATGCTCCTTTGGTAAATACTGTACAATAACTCTCATAATAGTTTCAGAGCAGACTATTGGTTATAACTAACATAGTTAGTCACTAGCATATGCGATTACACGCACATGCATGGACTCTATCTACCCTAACTTATTTTATCCTTCGGCCAAAAGGTTTTCGTCTAAATTAAACATATTGGGTCAATCTTCCCACAACTATAACCATATACAATATACCGAGTCTTACCCTGAGCAATAAAATGTAACTCTTTTTAATTTTATTGTGTTGTCATAGTACATGACTGATTCAACAACAAAGCATGAAACAACCGGATTAGAAAACACTACCTTTAATGTCCTGATTGCCCTTGGTAAAGAAGCACAATTTTTATACTCTACCATTGATACCTACAAATCTGATGCTGAAAGAGCTAATAGATCAGACTTAGTAAACATGTGGAATACGATAAAACAGGATAGACAAAGACATATGCAAATGTTAAGAGAGGCTCTCGAAAAGGAAGCAAAGGAAGAAAAGCTAAGGAAATAGCATAGATCAGTAATTCTTCGTTGGATGGAGGCAAGATGACCTACACCACAAATTATTTTTTTAATTCTGTTTCTTACTCTTTCCTCTTGATTGGCCGCCACCTAAATCGTTTCTGGCTTTCGCCATTTTTTTGTGTTTGCCAGAATCTGTGCTCTTGTCTTTAGCTGCATTCTTATTTACTTGTTTGTTTCCTTTTGATTTTCCTACCATCTATAATGATAGAAATATATAAGTATAAAAAACCATCACTGCTGATAAGCTCTGACTGCAACTTTTTGGGTCCATACTGAATGGTCCAAAGACAATAACAATACTTGCAAAAGATGCTTTGTCCAAGACTTCGGGCTAAGTATAATAGAGATCGATTGATTAACTGACAAACTACTCAATCAACTAAAAAATATATGTTGGCGGAAAACAACAATCTGCAATTACTTTTATTTTATTTTATTTGATGGTATTCTATTATGTTAAAGTCAAGATGCATAAGAATTTCTAATAAAGCTAAAGCAAGATTTGCTGTTTGATAATCTAATAATTTCTTGAACATTCTTAGATAATCTTAATATCATATGAGATACAGTTAGATTTTACTTTACAAATATGATAAACAGGAACAAAATTGAGATAATTGCGGTTGTTCTGAAGGCTGCTAGCAGTAATGGCGGGGCACTAAAAGCTAGAATCATGTACGAAGGATTTCTGTCATGGGCACAACTAAAAGAATATTTGGCTCTTGTAGTAAAAAATGGTTTAATAAAGTATCAAGAAAGAGACCGAACTTTTATAATAACGGAGAAAGGGACACATTTCTTGAATATACATAATGAACTTAATAAATTAATTACTATTAGGAAGCAAATTGAAAATAAGACTACACCAACATTGACTCAAACCTCCACCACCAACAACAACAATACATCCATGTCAGACCATAATATATTGAATCTTGGAGCTCCCCAAAATATGACTGTTACATAGGTTCAGACTACTATTATTATTATCAGGTACAAAGAAGAAGAAGAAGCAGTTATTTCACAATAATGAAAGAACTGATTATTTTATTTTATTTTATTTTACAGCGATCTGCTTGGCTAGTCTAGTACATAACAAAAGATGTTTCTTTTCGTCTTTCAGAATTGCTGCTATTTTGGTCGAGAACTTTCTGTCTTTAACTTTCTTTGCCATCGCATTTAGAACTTCATAGTGACTTACTTCGCCTCCTTCAGCAATACATAGAAATTCTATTGCTTCAGAAGAATCAGGTTCATTTCCAAGGTATATTTTCATTATTTCAGATGCTTTCTGCTCGGTTTCATTTGCTACTTCTTGGATATTAGTAGAGTTCAATCCCTTTGATTGTGATAAGTTTTGAACTATCTGCTCAAGCTGTGTCTGATGACTGTTGGCTTCTTTTCTCATTCCCTCCAGTTTAGTTTTCATTCCTACCTCATCTAACAACCCTTTTGAAACAAGCTCCTCTACTGCTTTTTGAGCAGCCATTTCCAAACCAAGAGCTTCGCCTATCTTCTGTTCGATTTTTTGTTTATCATTATCCTGGATAGTAGTACTCATCTTTTGGTGTGTTGTATATCTGCTAGAAATAGTGTGTAGTAAGATAAAGTTTAGAACAAGCCTAATTTTTATTCACATAAACACTACATACACGTTGATATGAGAGTAATAATCAATCAATCAGTTAAGAGCAAAAACCTGTAGATAAGAATGAAAACAATAATAATAATAATAATAATAATAATAATAATAATCACCTACTCATGCAATATTAACAACAACTATGATGCTTTTTGTAAGACGGTCATTGAGGACGGCTTTCCAACCCAAGCAAATTAGAATATTTTATAAACTATTTGCTAGCTTTTGATCTATCATCAGATTACGATGATAATAAAATGTATTTTATATTAACATGTGTATATTTTTTGCCTATATTTTTTGCCTAAAGCAACAGCTTGACGATTTTGATAATCTATATTACTATTTCAAACAAAGATATAGTCATGGAATTAGATTAGCTAAATATCGAAAACAATTCAAAAGCAGAGGAGCCTGATATATAAATATATAGATAAAAAACGATGTCGAATCTTGTCTTAACAGGTTTTCAAAGATAACTAAATTTGGTGAGCTGCCTTGCGATTCAAAATAATTTTGTATATTAATATCAACTTTTATAGGAAATAATTGCCTATATAATATGTAGAACAATGACAGATCGATATCAAAATTTGCATGATAAATTTCTCTTATATTTGAATTCTTCATTGGCCATGGAAAATGCTGCTTTAGAAAGGGTTCAAAGAAGAGTACAACAAACAATATTGGAAGACGCGAGGCAGCAATTACAACACCATCTAGAAGAAACGAAAGAACAACAAGATAGACTAAAGCAGCTGATTACAAACTTGGGAGGAACACCGACACAAGAAAGAGGAGAATTACCGTTAGCAGTACCACCTGAATCTATAAGAAATATCATACATAGTTCAATGAGTGCTGCAGAACAAGAGTTAATGCAATCAGTAGAAGATACGATTGTAGAGAGTGCTGAAGTAACAGGATATAATTTGCTTATACAAATGGCAGAGAAGATGAAGATGGCCAGAGATGCAATACCTCTTCTCAGACAAAGCTTACATGAAGAAGACAAGATGTTTGGATGGCTCAGAGCAAATGCACCTGCCATGTTTGCAAAGTTATGGCCTGAGATAGAATCTTCGTCACCTACTACTAATACAACAACAACAGCGACATCATCCTCTAAAATCAAAACTACGACGACGATGACAACAACAACAGAAGGCGTAGCTGATATTCATCAAAGTTTCAAATGTGAAAGTTGTGGTACAAGTTTTAACTCTCGAGAAGAGCTAAGGCATCATACTATACAGAAGCACGAAAGAAAGTAAGCCTTATCTTTCTTTTTGAAACTGGTTATTTTCAATATAAGTATATTTTCTTAACTTTTAGGCGTTCTGTTCTCTCCTACTAGCTAGATCAGATATAACATATTATAACCTACAACTCAAATTTTGAATATGATGATAACCTTATTCTGAGAAGGATGAAAAAATCATCCGACCGAAAGTTTAGTAAATTAATTATTGAGGTGGCGTTTGCAGTTGCAATAGGTCCTGGTAATATGAAGTTAAATCCTACCATGATAGTACTTTTTATCCCATATTCTTCAGTCATCAACAGTCGATAACGTCATCGTATCCATAATAGTATACAGTACTTCGAGTATTTTAAATTGGATATACATTCAATAGAGAATATTTATTTAATGATCTTGCCTTATTAAATGATCAAATAAAATGCTTTGCTATTTTACTTAATTCGAGAGTTGCTAACTCTTGCAGTCGTTTTGCTTCCTTTTCTTCCTTATGTTCTTCACGCTTTACTTTGGATACTTTATCATAATGATATCGTTTGATTTTGTACAGATTTCCATATTTATCTTGACGTAGTTTTTGGCAATCTGATTTGGATACTAATTTCTGACAGAGCTGACAATAGATGAGCCTGTGTATACTGTTTTTAGATTCTATTTTATGTCTATTGGTATCTTCAAACCAAGTCAATTTTTATCAAGTATCGCTTCTAATGGAGCGACATGCCTTAATAATCATTTGTTCTATCAATCCGGTTGTAAATAACAAAAGACTCTTCGAACTGTATAAATAATAACAGGTGAATATAATAAAGATAGTTGCCTTACGTAACTAAGCTTCAACACTTTAAACAATTTTGAAATTCACTGTGCAAATAATGCTCTATTCATACTTCACAAATCAACCATCATCAATTCCTTTATTTCTCAGTTCCTTCTCCTGTCTTTCTGTTATTTGATGTTCCTTAAGTGATTCAATAGTGTCAAACCTCTGTCCACATTCATCACACATTATAGGCTCACTAGAAGACACATTATCAATACGCCACGGCCATTTAAAAATATTATACTAATCAAAAATGGTAAACCGAAGTAAGCAGATTCTTTATCCTATAAATTAGATAAAAACAAAGTTTCTTTCAGCCTAGGCAAAGCGTTTATACATGGTCATAGTACATAGTCAGAGTAATGAACCTTACTATACTATGATCTATATTTTGTGATTGTTGATACTGGAAGAATATTTTTTCTTAATAGTTTTAAAATCCAAATGCTTAAGCTCAATTTAATAAATAATTTTGATTTTTTATCCTAAAATTATGTATTTTGAATGAATCTTTAAATAATACTTTAATGTTTGACATCTTTAATTGACGGCTGTAATATCCGATAATGAAGTGAAATCTCCTAGCTGGTTGCGTTCTGTACAAATAGGCCTGGGTGCAATTTCAATTATACTGTCTATTGTGATATTGACATACCCTGGCATTGCGATATTTACTGTGATTCTTATGCTTTCAATAACTTTGTTGATGGTTGGTTTTGAAAGAATTGCCACTGGAATCGCTGCATTACGACATAAATCTTCACGTTGGACAAATATAGGACTCGGTGTCTTAGTTGTAGCATTGGGTTTTGCAGTAATGTCATTTCCAATTCACACAGCAGCTTTTTTGATATTATTGGGTGGAATTGCTTTGCTTTTTAATGGTATAGCCAGGATCATACAGGGTATAACACATAAACAAGCCTCAAGATGGTCTAGGGCTTTTCTTGTAGGTGTAGGAGCACTAAGCATTGCTGTATCTGCGCTAGTATTGATACATCCTCTTACCATAGGCGTTGTTCTATTAGCTCTCAGTATTTCAATCGCACTTTTAATAAATGGAATCCAGATGATGGCTGTAGGGATAGGTGGAAGACGAGGGTTTACTAAATCACAGGTTGCCACACGATAGTGACCAAATGGTGACGTAATTATTTGTATTATGCCATTTTCGGCCACTTTCGAAGGTTTTTCATCTCATTCATTAGGCGGAGTTTTGTGCTATGATGTGGCTTTCTCAACCAGTAAATTACGGCAGGTGGATGCTCGATAGACCTGGACCTGGATGAAAATAAAAAAAGCTTGGAAACTTGTAGCCCTTTTATATTATAAAAAATCTCATGTTGATATTATATATTAAAATAATGGTATTTTAAAATCATGCAGATCCTGCCTCAAATGAGTCGGGGACAGGCCGGAATTCTGGCAACAAGAACTAGGCAGCTAAAGAAGGACTGCTTTCCGAATCACCTGAAGTGACTATTTAATGGATACAATATAAATAATACTTAGATAAGGAAACCAACCTATAGTTATCAAATTAAAAAAGTTAGGTTTTGTACAATCTGTATAGAGCTAAATTGTAATTCCATTATTATTAGTATTTGTATTAGTATTAGTATTGTAGTTTTATTTTTCTGCCTTTTTAAATGAAGTGATGATGTTATGCTTGAGTTCTCCTATATTAGAGTCCTTCACCTTTGGGAATTCTATAACCGTCATATCAGCTTCCGTTTGGAAGACCACAACGTTGATTTTGAATTTTTCGAGCTCTTCGTGAATATACTTATCTTCCACTATGTCTACTAGAGATTGGATATCAAATGGTTTTTGTAATAATTCAACAACTTGCTTTAACTGACTAGCTGAATTTACTAATGTCTTCCTAACATCAGCGCTAAATAAAAATAGTATTCTTTGGTGAGGATTTATTGCAAGTATCTCCTCGATAAGATCAATATAATTGGTCTTGGGTGTCATATGATCAAGCATTACTATGTCAAAAGGATTTTTAGTTTGTGAGATACCTGAAATTCTAATATTTTGCAGTTCCTCGCTGTATAACTTAAGACAATCTTCACTATTATCTACAAGAGTAACTGTATGAGCTCTTTTTTCTAAAATATTCTTGTATGAGATTGCGGTATCCTTATGTGATTCTAAAATCAGAATCCTCACATTATTTTTATACACACTGTAGATTATTATCTTTTCTGAAAAAGGTTGTGACCGTAAAAGGTAGGAATCTCTTTTTGCTTTCATAATATTGATCTACAATCGTTTTTGACTGGTAATGTTGAATGAATTTTATGTGATATATGTCACTGGTGCGCAACATATTTTGGCAAAAGCAGAATCCCTGGCGATAATAATTGTACTCATTGTAATGCAAATAATAATGAATTATCTAATATGCCTATAATGCCCAATGAATCGTTTACCTTTTCTTATGATGATAAACGTGGAGTAGAATTGGAATTTAACCGGAGATAGATAACTAAAAGTGTTTATTTTGAAATTTCGACTCACAAAATCTACTGGCCATATCTGTAAAGTAGTAATGGGACAAACACCTAGGTAAACTTCAAGGAAAAGTTGCAATATCACTGGTGGAAATAGCTGCATAGGCCTCGCCACGGCACAGCGATTTGTTTGTCTCAGACAGCATGTATGTTTTCATCAGAGGTCGTCGACAATGTTTAGTTTTATGAAAGTCATCATCATAATTTGTCTTGAACGCCTTCCTCATAACGTATTTTGAATCTTCGAGTCTTTCAATTTCAAGATTTTGTTTATTATACGCTCATCTGTATAGCAATCCAAGACATATCACCTATCTATAAGTTGAATAAATAGAGCAGGGAGTATACTATATGCCTGAAAGCTATCTTAATTTTGAAAAGTTAAGTAATGATATATTTTCTCTAAGCTCCGATATACGCTCCGTCATAGTTATTGACAAAATGGGAAAACTAGTAGCAGGCGGGATGAGGCAAGGTGTGACTTCAATGGAAGAAAAAGAGAATTCTCAAAAACTATACGTGGAATTTGCCCTGAGAAGTGTAATGCGTGAAGAGTTTGATAAAGAATTTGGAAAAACTATTTATAGTTTTTCAGAAAGAGAGAAGATAAAGCTTGCATCATTTCCATTAAATAACAATCATAATTTATTACGAGTTTCCATGGAGAAAGAAGCTGATCATACGAAGATAATTGATAATATACTCAAGATTTTACGATGAGCTGATCAAACTCTAACTATCTATCAAGAAACATCTTGCTGCGTTGCTCGATGATGATGGTGGTGGAGGAGGAAGTAGTTCTGTGTAACAATCTTCTTCTAGTATTTAAAGCTCTTCATATACCAATTACAGTATTGAGCCCAGAGCCTCTAGAGTCATTGTTTAGTTTCCGATTAATTTAATGCGCTTCTGATTACATTAAGTTTACTAGACACCCTTTTTCTATCTACATTAAGCGGACAATTTAGAGATTTCTAACTAATAATCAGATCATTTGAGTTTTCTAGGTCAGATGGTATTAATACTTAAATATTCTAAATACAAACTTCTTTTCATGACGAAGAAACTATTTACAGGAATGATATTAGGTATAGTTATAGGAGCTTCGGTAGCTGCTGCTCTTGTTGTTGGATTAGAAATAATATTGACACAGTCATATCATGCATATGGACAATGGATGGATCCAGCAGAATTAAATGAAATGTACCACAATACAGGTCATAGTAATTCTGGGTTTATAGCAGATGATATTTATAATCAGACCAATAGTCACAAATAGACCGTAACGCTATTTGAGAATCGCATCTGTTCGTTATCAAATTGATATTCTATGTATCTATACATGGTTTAGAATGTGCTCTACTAATGCTATTTGAGATAAAACCCATTGTAATGTTTCTATTTCAATAGATAAGGTCTCGTTATAGACAGGGCTATGTGCTACATGTATCTCGTGCCTAGCCTTTTCAATTCTATCGTAGAGTAATTTTTTGAAGCTTGTCAATAACGACAATGAGTAATTCGATTATGGATCAAGGAAGCTAAAAAAGCTCTCGCTAACTGTTGTCCTGATTCTTTAAAACCCATGTATATAGATACTGCAAGGAGATTTCCAGCAGGTATTTTAATGGCAAATCCACTTACATACATTGAAATTGTGCATATTGCCTTATTGCATATACCAATATTGCTTGCATTGAAGAACGTTACTACTATTTCAACAAAGTCTGCTGGCTGAGTACCTCTATTGGATTCTTCGCTGCTGCTGTTATCATGTAAAATGTCTCTGCATAGATGTAATTGTTATGAATACAGGGCTATTATCTGGCATGTCCCAAAATTGTCTGAAGAATTGTTGTTATCTACTGCAAGAACAGGAAGAACCTCCAAGAGATAGTGGTGTGTATATTATTATATTATAATATACTTTGCCGCCCAGCGTGCAACATCCAAAAATAACAACAACTGTAGTTCAAGTGGTCTGATATATGGCAAAGAAATAAAGACTAATGAAACTAAGCCCTATGGGTTTTTGATATGGAAACAGAGGAAGAAACCAACACAAAGGACAACATGGACAGCAACAACAGCGTGGGCTTTGACTACAGCCCCAAAGGTAAACGAATTCGACTGATCTGTACAAAAGACCCCTATACTAAACTGAAAAAAGGCGACACTGGTACAATACAATTCCGATTTGTGAACTCGGATAGGATTACTATAGTTACAAAATGGGATTCTGGGAGCAATCTGTCAGTTATCGAAGGTGTTGATGAGTACGAGATCTTTGAGGATGAGTTTACGATATGATAATCACTATCGATTATCCATCCATCAATAATAGGTTATTTACTCCCATGAGATAAAGAACACTTCAATCGATTTTTCAAGACAGCAAATAACTTCCTCAGTATTTGGGAAAATTTCAAAACCAGTTGATTAGCAGTAGGATATGGGTTAATTGTTAGAATGAAACAAAAGAGAAGAGAAGAGAAGAGACGAGACGAGAAGAGAAGAGAAGAAAGGTCACAAGAGGAATACATCGTTTGTATTGCAGGCATCAAGGCTTTTGATACAAACAATCACAAAAACACCGATAGGGTTGACCTGACCTAGCTACAAATTTCAGATGCAATAAACATTCTACTTACATGTAAGCTACTATTATTATCATTATTTAGAAAAATATCTCAGACCATAAGGCAATATCGTGAAAGATTGTATTATGCCAAATTCTGGTGATATTATTTAGTATTTTATTGCAGAGGGTTAATACTCTCGTTTTTTCCTTATAAAGATAATGAGAACAAAATTTACCAAAATTTTCGCTCCGTCGGTGATCGCACTTAGCATTTTGGCTGTAGGACTCGTTATAATTCCAGCTAGTTATTCACTAGCATCAGCGGCAAGGCAACTAGGTGGCGGCGGAGGAGCAAACATTGACTTGGGCGGCGGCATGACGCGAGGCGGAGGCCTACATGTGAATGCTGGCAATGGAGCACACGTTGGAATAGGAGATTTGAATTTGAATGCAGGAGGATCGCAAGTCCTTCCAAGACAAGCCAATAACAAATAAGAAAAAAATGAAATTAGCGGCTGTGATTTTTATTTGCCGCTATTATCCTTGAATAATTATGGATTGACATTTATAATTTCTAGTTGATAAAAGGGTGCCGGCACGGATGTCAGGCTATACTAAAGAGAAGATTAGTTAAAATAGGGTAAATCGATAGGGAAAATTACGAAAGGTATCGATTTTGAGCATCTATTTTGTTGATCGTTTGCGGTATTCATTCAGCGCTCTATACTACTAAATTTATTGTTAGATTTCAGGAGCCTAGAAATGAAATGGAATGGAATGGAATGAAATGGAAACCAGACGGTGTAATTCAAGCCTACAAGATTAGTAAAAAATGTTAAGATTGTAATAATGAAGATATATGATGCAGAGGTGAAATCTATATTTGAATAAGGATATTATTAGAAAATGTCAGCACTCATTTAGAAAGTGTCTGAAGTTATAGCATGTAATTTTTAATCGCATTTGCAGCATAAGAATTGATGATATACCTTAGTCTAAAATGGCT
>JBEVTH010000028.1:0-18722 GCA_041156085.1 Candidatus Nitrososphaera maunauluensis | reverse complement strand
GTTATTAGAGAAGCTAGTAATAATACCGTTGTTATTGCTATTATGGATTTGTGGTAGTACTACGCCATATGTTACAGCGATGAGTATGCCTATTAGTGAGGTTATAATCGATAATATTATAGTAATATTTTTCTTTTTAAATGTCATTAACTCGATTCATCTATCAGTAATTAAAAGAGATTTTATCATTCAACCTTATCCATGTTTCGGATGCGGAGTTTCTTAAGCCTATTGTAATGAGATTTTCTAAGGTTTTTGAGAAATATTATCTTTTTCATTTGCAGCAAAATCTAAAAGTAATACAATTACTTTTAATAGATAGGATGATTATATCAAGGCTGTAAAGAAAACCGCTCGTTTTGTTAATATATTTTCCTTTTACACACGCTGCAAAATATACCGAATTCTATCTCGATTTGAGCAATTATACGACATCTCATAAGCTTGAGATGTGTACAAAAAAATAAAAGCTAGTTATTTATATCTTGTATAAACGTACGCAGTATCCATGTTTTGATCATTAGTCCAATGACTAGGCAAAGTTAGACATCCAATCAAATCAAGGTCAAAGTCTTCAATAATTTTTCCCCACCCCCACTTTGTCTTATCTCTTGAGTATCCTTTCATAATGTGACTTCCCATAAAATTAAAACCTGCAGAATGTTTTAATTCTATAATTTCCCCCACTTTTTCAAGCACATTCCTTGCAAGCATTTCGCCAGATTCAGGCAAACCAGAAATAAAAAAAATAGGCTTTGAAAGATTTAATGAACCATATTCGATTGCGGTTGCATCTTCATTCAAAACCCTATATTTAATATTAGTTAAATTAGAGATTTTGTATTGAAGATTTACAAGATCACTGTCGATTTCTATTCCAACCGATTTCAACCCTAGCAATTTGCTACAATATGCTATCCTGCCGTCTCCAGATCCAATATCTACTACCTCCTCAAAACCTAATCTCTTAGCTTCTAATGATAATACATACGCTGATAATATCCATGTCGGATAAAATGGTTGATAATTTGTATCATATTTTTTGCTGCTTAACCAGTAGTCGTTGATGTCTCCATCATAGGCTCTACACGGTATACCTGATATATATACATCAGTTGATTCAAAATAAATAGAATTACTTTCTGCGAAATTGTTTAATGTAGACAATATTCCATCGACAATTGGTAGTTTGGTAGAGTATAATAACGGAATAACTTCGTATATGATACTTCTTACTTTGTGACCTTTTACAAATTCATTTTTTAACTTTACAATCGATTGTGAAATTGAATCAGTATACATTTTTTTCCCTTGCATTCGAATCATGTTTAGAAGACAGATTCTGCACTAGGGCGCAGCCCTCGTCTATAGCTTTTATGAGTACAGGTTTTACAAATATAGATTTTCTTACGCTTATAAGTATAGACAATATCAGGATCTTCAATTATTTGATGTATTGTTTTTGTCATGCATCTATCGCAGAAACGCAATTCTGAGTTCAGTGCCATTTATACCAGTTCTCGAGTCATTTCCATTAATGAATTTAATGATGACAAGGTTTTATAACGTTATATCAACAATCCATTCCCATCAATTTTTCACCTATGTAGAAGAGACATATTCTATAGAGACATTACACAAATCACTATACAATATAATTGCTATAGATAAGCAGTAAAAAACTTCTATAGTACTCGAAAGCTATCGATAAAGGATTTATAGGTTAATAATTTGTTACATCTCGATAAGCATACTATTAACTTATAAGTGTACCTGATTAAAATAATCGATAATAATTATGCCAAAACAAGATCCAAACCCAATACTCTATGGAGCTTTGCAATATTATCAAATTCATTATATTGTTGAAGATATACACGTTGCAAATCCTGAGGCACTTTTGGCCAAATGTGAACCTATTAGCAAGGGCCATTTTAAAAATAAAAAAGTAGTGGATGTAAAGTGGTGGGGTGGAAGGTTAGCTGAAGTCTTGCAAGCAGATATCGAATTGAAGGAGATGTTAAAAGCAATCTTGCCGCATGAAGGTGAAATTATAGTTGATCCTGTAGATGATCATGTTCGTATTTATAGCAAATGGAAGCACGAAGATGATCTTAAATTTGATCCTACAGTGTTCCAAGCCATGGATAAGATAGCTTATCACATACAACAGTTAAAGGGATATTAATAAACAAAGAATACTTACAACACCCACCCAACCAACCATACTAGAAACTAGAGGAGTGTTATACGTGTTACAATATATGAATATTGCCGATGTCACAAAAGCTCCAGGTTTAGTGTAGAAGTAGCAGAATAATAATTGGTTTCTTAATAAAGCAGTCTATTTCTGTAGTTGGAAATACTTCTCTTAATGCTTCAAAATATACTTTATATCTGTGATAAAGCAAACCTTGACTTCATCATCCATCTTTGTTAAGTTCATATAACTCAAAACCATCCATCTTTGTCATTTCAATGTCAAGCAACAGCAGATCATAGAAACTAGACTTGAAATTAGATAATGCTTCTAGAGGATCATTAAATATAACAACTTCAAATTTTTTGTCTTCTAAACCTGTTCGTAAAATAAAGTGATATAAGGATCGTCATCTGCAATCAAAATCCTTTTCTTCATCGTTGTCATTCGATTTACTTCTCTAATCTGTCCTATTATATATTAAAGTGCAGGATGCTTTTTTTAAATATAGAATACTTTATCCCTTAGTTTGGAATTACTTAGGCATAAAAGCAGTTGCATTGGGATTCTTTCTAGCAATTGCTCCAAGTATGTGTTTGTCTGTAATTATTCCTACCATCTTTCCATCATCGTTAATAACAGGAAGTCTACGAATATTATTTTCATGCATAATTACTATAGCATCATGTATAGAACTATCCAATTTTATAGAAATCATGTGGGTGCTCATCAATTCTCTTAAGGGAGTTTGAGTAGGAAATAGTTCCACTGAACCTAATGCATGTGTTATATCTCGTTCAGTAATTATTCCAATCGGTAAAAAACCGCTTACGTCCCTTTTTACAATGACAACACTTCCAATATTATTTTCATACATAATTTTGCATACTTTTTGTATAGTTTGGTCAAGAGTTGCTGTTATTACCCTTTTCGTCATAAATTTAGAAACTGGAGCCGATAGATCCAGACTCATAGAAATATCAACTACGGAGGACTAGATAAGTGTTGAATGAGGACTAGATAAATGGTAGGCTAAATAAAAGGCAGTCTGGTGGAATATATAAAACTCGTAGTGAAAGGAAGAAAAAGAAAAATTGTCAATAGGAAATAGTCATACAATAAAGATAATCATGATGTACAGCCAATAGACTCTATGCAGCGTGTCTATATTTGATCTTTAATAATATCCCTAATATTGAGCCAGGATTTTATGACAAGTACCTCAAATGAACGAGATATACTAACTTCTAGGCTTATATTTCATTGGGAACAGACGAATTTTTAATGACAGATCTGAGTCGATGACTGAGAAATGTCCTTGATGTAGTATCAGAGAAAACAAACCGCAGCCTAATCTGGTCTGTGACTGATACCATTATAATAATACAAGTTTGTGAGGACAATAATATGCCAGCCGGGGAAGTATTTAGCTATCTACTCTAGCTAGAGGGATTGAACATGATCAAGATCGGTGCTAAGATTAGCGGCGCAGATTTTAGAATGATAAACATAACAAAGAAAGGCTTGGAGGAAAGATCGAATCACGCCATCAGATAATTAACTTTTCAAGTCAGTTGAGTCTTATGAGTTGTGTGTAGTGATGAAATATGGTAGACATGAAAACGTTTCATTCAGTCAATTTTTCAAATCTTAATTACATATAAGAAGAGTATCAGGGCCACTATTTACTGTTTTCGCTCTTGGTAACGATGGCGGCTTGCTTCGTGCATGCATGGTTTGTACAGAAATTCCCAAACTCTAATTGTCAACAATTACTCTTCATTTGTACTATGGACTAAAGAAGTCAAGTAGCGTTTTAGGTTTCACTTCAGAAACATACAAAACAATTTTCTTCCTTTGGCTTATTACCGAAATTTGCTGAAGAATGATTATATTGTTGATCAGTTGTTATAAATACTATTGGCTGATCCAAATCGTCACCTAAAAAAGAAACAACTTAGAGATATTAGCCATAAAATACGCAGGGTTCAATTGCGTATGTACAGCAGAAAAGCTAAGCGCAACATTCCTGAATTAAATGTTAAACTAAACTCACTGCTCAAACAAAGGGAAATTATAAGAAATGGAAATCTGATGAGGACGCCAAATGTCTCCAGATCCCAAAAAATATGTCCATTGTGTAATTATAGAATTGGCAAAGGTTATCATATATGTAAAAATAAACCCCAAGTGCGCTTGCAATCAAAAGTATAGAGCGCAGTTATAAATGGCAAAGTCGCTGCAAAGTATATGTTGTTGTAGACACAAGTCTAACTGTAGCACGTTAAGAACACGACAACAGGATAATGAGATTGCAAATTATTCTGGTTATAACAAACACAAATAACGTATGCTAAATTCAGCAATTAAAAGATTATTAGCAAGAGGAACACCAAAGTCAAAAGAAGTATGCCATTAATTTCCTTCTTAAGAAAAAGTCAAATGGATATAAAAAGTGAAAAGATACCCATAGATTATTAACACCGCCTTGTTCTCCCATTAGTTCACAATAATATAACGATAAAAGTAGGTATTATAGCACTTTGAGTGTCTAATAATATATAAACCTGAAGAATAAAACAATTTTCTATGGATGAAAACAAAAGTGGTGCTAGAGCATCTTTTTCATCATCTTCATCTTCTGCCTTTACTATTGATAACCAAAATTCAGATATTGTAAAAAAAATCAGATCCGGCCAGTTTAAAATTGCAGTTTATGGTTTAGGACATGTTGGGTCCTCTATAGCCTCAGTCTGGCTTCGGGCTGGAGCATATGTTATAGGAGTAGATAAATCTTCAAAGGTGTTAGAAAATGCAAAAAGAGGCAAGACCCATGTTCCAGAACCAGGAGTGAATGATGCATTTACAAGAGGTATAGAAGATAAGCGATTTGAGTTATATGAAGATTTGGAGCAGGCATCGTATGATTCGTATTTTAAAATGATATGCGTCCCTGTATTGGCAGATAACGGCTCTGCTGATTTGACTGCCGTTAAAGAGGTATCTAGAGCCATCGGTAGAGGATTGAAAGAAGGTGATGTAGTTGCTCTTAACCCTAGCGTCCCACCAGGAACGACTGAGGATATTGTATTACCAGTTATACAGAAAGAGAGTAAAGGACTTAGAATTGAAACTGACTTTTATATGATATATAATCCTGAAAGAATCTATGAAGGTAGAGCAATCAAAGACATAGAAGATAGGTATCCAGCTATAATTTCCGGTGCTGGTCCTAAAAGTGTAGAAATCGGTATTAAACTTTATTCAATTATATTCAAAAAAGGCGTTATAACCATGAGCAACATAAGAACTGCAGAAACTGAAAAGTTATTTGAAGGCGTATATCGTGACGTAAATATCGCTCTTGCGAATGAACTAGCAAAGTTCTGTGAGCGACTGGGTATTAACTTTTGGGAAGCTAGAGAAGCAGCAAATTCCCAGCCATTCTGTTATATCCATAAGCCAGGAGTAGGAGTTGGTGGTGCTTGCATACCAACATATCCACAATTCATACTTTCTACTGCAGATAAAATTAAACTTGATTGTAGTATTACTAGGTTGGGTAGAACCACTAATGATTCTATGCCCGCATACTCTGTACAACAGGCTATAAAATTGCTAAATGGAGGAAAAAGTGTTGCACAATCTACTGTCACTTTGTTGGGTCTTGCCTTCAGGGGTGGAGTTTCAGATACACGTCTTTCGCCTACTTACAAGGTCATCGAAGAATTCCAGAAACTAAAAGTAAAGAAAATTCGTGTTCATGATCCCCTAGTAAAAAGTGATCCTTTCTTATCTGAAGAAAATATTGTTCTGACTTCAAACCTAAGTGAAGCTTTAGGAGGTACAGACTTAGTAATGCTTATTGCAGATCATCCTGAATACGGTATGTTGACATCTAGGGAGATAGTAGGAACACCTGTTTATGATGGTCGGGGGATACTAGACAAGTCAAAATTTGACTATACTAAATTTGCTATTATTGGCTTAGGCTAAGGTAAAGATAGGTGTGTAGAATTATCTCATAGTTTACAGATGGTTTTGTATAAAAAATCACCATGAGGGATATACATAGCGTGCTCAAGCACCGTTTTCAGACCTGCTTTCCATTAGTTTCAATTTTTGAATAGGTCAAAAGCCTATTCGACTAAATTGCCCGAGGGATCTCTAAAGTATGTCAAAAGTCTAGTTAGATTTAATATAGTCTATAAAGAATTTTTCATTTTGAATGCCTTGTAATAATAGTCTGAATCTTTTGTTAACGGTGGCTTGGGAAAATGATTCAGTTGTAATGATTGATCAAACGAAATTACCCAATAAGCTTGTGTATCTTAAGTGCAAAGATTACAAAGAAGTTGCAAATGCAATAAAAAATTTGACAGTCAGGGGTGCTCCTGCGATAGGTGTTACGGCTGCTCTAGGTCTTGCACTTGCTGCCATCCATAGTAAGGCAAGAAGTCTAAGTAAATTACAGATTGATCTCGATTTAGCATTCAAAGTTTTAAAATCTACACGCCCTACTGCGATCAATCTCTTATGGGCTTTGACACGTGTAATGGAGAAATCTAAGGGAAAGAAAAGTGTCTACGAAGTAAAAAAAGCAATTCTTAGTGAGGCCCTAAAAATGGCTGAAGAGGATATCGAAATTAATAAACAAATTGGTAGAACTGGTGCTGTGTTATTTGAAAACGGGGATGTCATTATGACACATTGCAATGCTGGGTCGTTAGCAACTACCGCGTATGGTACAGCCTTAGGAGTGATACGAGCAGCCAATGAAAGTGGTAAACGTGTAAGCGTTATAGCAACGGAAACTCGTCCAGTAATGCAGGGATCAAGATTGACCGCGTTTGAATTACATCATGATGGTATTGATGTAAGGCTGATCCCGGATACAGCTGTGGGGTATATCATGTCAAAAGGAGAAATAAAGCATGTAATCGTTGGTGCAGACAGAATTTTGCGTACCGGTCATGTTTTCAATAAGATAGGAACTTATCAGGTGGCAATTTTGGCAAATATGCATAAAATTCCTTTCTATGTAGCAGCTCCATTTTCTACATTTGATTTCGAAAATAAACCTGAAGACATTGTAATCGAGGAACGTTCGGAAGAAGAAGTTGTAAAGATAGGAAAGAAGAGAATTGCACCAAAGGGTGTTCAGGCATTCAATCCTGCATTTGATATGACTCCTCCTGAATTGATTCGTGGTATCATAACTGAGAAAGGAATTCTCAAACCACCATTTAAGGATCTACATCAATCTTTAATTAATCTCGGCTTTACCAAGAAAGATGTTTATAGTGTCTCACCACTCCCGCCTTTTCCCTCCTAATCGTCATCATTATTGCTGCATCACGGGAAAGAAGAATTATTAGACACTCTCTATTCCTTCACTTACCTTACTTACCTGCCTAAACCTGTACCTTGAAGTGGCTGCCAAGGTCTGTTTACTGGGTCATAGTAGTGTATTGTAAAATCCACAACTCGTGGGTCTTGGCAAATCATATCACCGTTTAATATCCCGTCCACAGGATTGCATGTGTTTGATATTCCAGCCATAGCATTGTAACATGTTTGTGTAAGATGTCCAATTATGACATTATCCTTTTGATGTAGTGCGTAAGGATCACATAGTGCTAGTACTTGACTGTCCATCTTTATAACATCATCATGGAGTTTTGGAGGCATAGGTTGTTGTAATTCATTGAGTGCGTTTGCTGTTGTTAATGTTGTTATTGGTATCAGAAGTAATAATGAAAGTGAAATGATTGTTGTCGTTGCTTTATTCATTTTATTTTGTTCCCACCTCCTTTTTTATAAAGTTTAGTTCTTGATGGTTCGTGAAGTTGCATGTTAGTGTCCTTAGTCAGATTTATATTTTTACCATAACATTGTGTAGCATAGTAGTACACACTTAATATTGATAACGATAACACGAACAGCGCTCAAACCACTGCATACTGATGATTAGATATCTGTAAATTGATCATCTGAACTGGTATTAAATCAGCAATGAATGCTATTTCTATTATTTTCAATGGCAGACGTTATACAATAAGATGCATAAAGCATAAGATAACCTGTCTAATCTGGCCCTCACTGTTGTACTTTATTGTCCATACCGACACAACTAAAATCAACCACTCCATTAATATCCAGCAAATCAATCTCCTTGGCCATTTCTCTAGCTTCGTCTGTTTCTAAATCTTGGTTTATACATTTATCATAAAATTGGCAGTATGGACACTTACTTCTCTTTGCATCATCTGTTAGCCTAGGTAATATGGATACATCTTCTTCTTCTAATGCTTTTAAGAAAAGAGTCTTGCGTCTAACCATTTCATTTTTCAATATTTCTCTAGCTATATCACCTGACGATAAGAACACCTCCCAGCTTTCTATGCCCACGTCTTTGGCATTAAATGGTCTGAAGAAATAATCTCCTTCTGAATCACTTTTAAGCCATCTGAGTTCTTTGATATTATACCTAATAGAAATAATTCCTTTTTCTAAGCCTGTCATAACCAAATAATATAACAACTGTCTCACATAGGATCGAAATGTATTATCGTAGAAGTCCAGGCGTTTGCTGTTAACTGTATCTTTTAATTCAACTATTACACCTTTTTCAGAACTCATAATATCAGGATGGGCAACTATTCCATCCATTTCTATATCTGCCTGTGCTACACCCAGATCTGCAAGCTGCGTAATGACAAATTCACTTGATTCTCCTCTTACAAAATGGTGTACTGATTCATTAGAAAGAGGGTCCATATCCGGAAATTTTCTTGAATAATATTGCTTCCTTATGCAGGCAGTTGGTATAATATCAGAAACATGTACTGTATTATCTCTTCTTCTTTTTTCTTCGTGTTTGGTCATCAAATTCCTTTGCAACAGGTTTGTAAACTCTGGATTTTTTCGTATGATTATTGCCATTTCGACCCTAACTACTTGTCTGGTATACTATCTAATATTGTCTTGTATGCAAGCATATGGATGTGGGCAGATTAGATGATGATTTGCGAGTGGAAAACCGGTATTAATTCATACATACTCGAATAGCCATGTATCATCCTTTTTTCCTCGTCGACAAACTTGTTGAGGATAAGAGGATATGTCAGCTAAAAACAGAGGCAGCAAGTACAAACTGCAAACGATGATGGACTAGATAACAGACCAACAACGTAAATTATACCAAAATCAAAGAAGCACGAAAATCCATCAATCGCCTTGTTGGGGTCTTTGAAAGAGTATGCCTTTTAGCCTAATCTTTATTCAAAGGATTCTTATTTACTAAGTCGTCTCTAGAACCCATTCAATAAACAATAAGCCAAAAGGATGGGATTCATAGAAGTAGCTATAACTTCCCAACAACGTGATTCGTTGATTGTGTTGCAGATTTTACTGATATCGACTTCTGAAAATCACGTGATTTGCTGTTTGGATTGAAAATGACCTCCTTTGGTAAGTGATAAAGTATTTATCGGGTGAATATCCAACTTATTTTGAACGTCAGATGCCTGCACAAAACGTTGATACAGAACAAGTTTATTCTGCACTAAGAAAATGTATGGATCCAGAAATTCCAGTAAATGTAGTAGATCTTGGACTTATATATGGAGTTCAAGTTAATCCTGAAAATAACGTTGATATTAAAATGACAATGACAACACGTGGTTGTCCTCTTCATGATACTCTTGTCAGTGATGTAAAAAGATATGTTGGCAAGATTAATGGCATTGGAAATGTTAATGTAGAAATTGTCTGGGACCCGCCATGGAATATTGAGAAAATGGAGCCAACTATGAGAGAAAAGATGGGATTCGGAAAACCAAAACTTCGATTTAAAGTAGATTATGAAAGGTATCAACCTCTAAAAAAGGGTCAAGTCAATAAACAAGATGATGGTTCATTAATTCTTATAAACGAGAAACAACAGGGATTTATGATAAATCAAGCGATTGTGGATTTCTGGAATACATGTGATGGGACCAAGACAATCAATCAGCTGACGGATCAGTTTTCCGCTAAACTTGGAATGCCAAGACAGCAAGTTGAACAAGAAGTAGTCCAGCTTATTCAACAATTGCTTGAAGCCGAGTTGCTTAATCCATAATTATGGGTAATTTTACTTTTTGACTATAATTGCATATGCAGTTGACACTATAATAAAATCATTTAGCTCAAAATCTTCAAAAGTTATTGTTGAGTTGGGCATGGGTGACGGACGTCTTCTGGAAAAACTTGCAAAATGTGGTGGGAATATTCATTCTAATTACTATGTTGGGATAGAACTAGACAAACAGCAATATAAAGAAGCCAATAGACGAATTAATCTTGTTAATATTGGATTATTGAACGGCTCTTTTGAAGACATTGTCCCTATGTTTCCTGATGATTACTTTGATTTGGTTATTGCAGTATTGCCAGATCCGGATTTCATCGACATACTCAAACAACATAAATGGCAATTGTTCTATAAAGTTGTCTATTCGAAACTAAGAAATCATGGCTCTTTTCAACTTATTACTGAGCTTACCGATGAGTTACTGCAACCAATATCTGATAAAGTATATTATAAGTGGGTTGAATGGCTTTCAACAACATTTCAGTCTATGGGATTTGTCCTACTGACCAAGGAAGAAGGCGCACCATCAGACTATTCAACAAGATGTATAGATCAGTTCAGAGGTGACCCTGAGCGGATACGGATGATCACTTTGACTTTCGGAAAGTCATGATGAAGCTAAATTAAGATTGGCTTCCATTTGAACATCTGCTTTTGATTTAAAGAAACCCTCCCCAATTTGACTTTTGTATTTTCAATACCAAATTATAGATTTTCTTGTACTGCAGCAGTCTTCATAATAATTTTGATTGCCATTAATTGCTCTTATAACCAATAAACTTCTACTGCTGTTTGGAAAACTGCAGGCACTTTGGAACCATACGTGAAAAGAAGAAAGGCGCACGTAATATTAGCTCAAAACAACAGCCTGAACAAAAGAAGTATAAACTTGAGATTCGAGATTAAGTTAACTATCTATAAATCGAAAGTCTTCTTTGACAGTTAATAATACGACATGAGTATTAGTTCTTTCAACATATGGCATAGACAAATCTCTTTTTACAAAATTGCTAAGATCTTTGCGATTTTTGAATTTTGCTATTATTACCATATCTGTTAAACCAGTAATATCATATACTGCACATACATTTGACAACCTCGCTATATGTTTTTCTACTTCCGTTATCTTTCCCTTAATAGCTGTAAGCTCAATGATTGCCGTTAGATCATAACCTAATTTTTCGTGATCAAGTACTGCTGAATAAAATTTGATGATATTGTCTCTCTCTAATTTTTCTACTCTGCTTAGAACTGTAGGAGGAGAAACACCTATCTCCTCAGCTATTTTTCTATAGGAGAGTCTTGCATCTGAAAGCAATTTTCTAAGGATTTTAACATTTGTTTCATCCATGTCCATAATATTAAGAATTAACTGACAAATAAAAAGCCGTCGAAAGCAGAAGTTTTCATTTATTAACAGAATGGATCTTAATTTTTATATCAATCTATTACATATAAATATAAGGTTGTCATTTAGAAACAATTCTTCATTAGAACTAGGACAGGGAATAGATAATGTAAAACTGGATGACGTTGAATTTATTCAAGTAAGATATACTGATGTTCTTGGTAGATTCCTTGCAAAGTATTTTTTGAGTGACAGAGAGAGCTTGTATGATTTTTTTAGATGTGGTATTGGAGTGGACGGTTCATCTGTCAAAGGCTTTGCAAGTATTGATGAGTCAGATATGTTACTAATTCCAGATAGATCAACAATAAGAGTGACTCCTCACATGTCTTCAAGCTTCAAAATGGCTGCGGTCATTGCAGATGTGTATAGAGGCTTTAGACTAGGGAGATTAACGAAAGATCCTAGATATGTATCACAACGTATGGAAGAATATCTAGCACAAAGTAATTTCTCATGCCAAGCTGGGCCCGAAGTTGAATCCTTTATCTTTGATGACATTGTTTTTCATAACAATAGTGACAGAAATCATGAGACTGAAGTCATATCGACGGAACAACAAGGGATAGGTAAATATCCTATACGTAGAAAAGGTGGATATGATGCACCTCCTTTTCAGGATTCTCTATTGGAATTCAGATTCGAAGTTGCCGAGATTTTAAACAAAAGCTATTTTATTAAAGTCACAAACCTAAACCATGAGGTAGCAAGCAGTGGTCAAATTGAAATTAATTTTGTACATAGTACTTTGACAAAGGCTGCTGACAGTGTCCAAGTATATAAAGACGTAGTTAGAAATGTAGCCAAACAATACAATAAAGTAGCAAACTTTATGCCAAAACCAATTTTTGAAGAAAGTAACCCTGGAAATGGGGGTGATAATGGTTCAGGTATGCATGTTAGCATCAGTTTGTGGAATAATTCTTCTTCAGATAGTGAAAACATTTTCTATGATAATGAAGATCGCTATGCAGAGATTAGCCAGCAGGGAAGATACTTTATCGGTGGAGTGTTAAGCCATGCATCCTCCTTGGCTGCAATTGTAGCACCAACAACGAACTCTTATCATCGTATGGTTCCTGGATTTGAGGCTCCTGTTTATATAGCATGGGCAAGAGCAAATAGGTCAGCAGTTATAAGAGTACCTATCAACGAGAGGAATAACTTCAAATCGAAACGTATTGAATTTAGAGCACCTGATCCATCTGCTAATCCATATCTAGCATTTTCAGCAATAGTAGCAGCAGGAATTGATGGTATAAAGGAAAAAATAGATCCTGGAAATCCTATCAATGAAAATATCTATAAAATGTCTGATTCAAAGAGAGATAGTTTAGGAATAAAGTCTTTACCAGGTAGTCTGAGAGAATCACTTGAAGCGTTAAAAAGCGATTCAGACTACCTTAAAACTTGTTTTCATGGTGAACTCCTAGAGACTTACGTTATGCTGAAACAAGATGAGATAACCGAAACTGAAGACAGATCGAAGACACAGCAGTTTATGCTTTACTATGATGTGTGAGGAAAGAAGAATAGAAAAATGGAAAATTAGAATAAGCATAGCTAGCTAGCTAGCCTTAATGTAGAAAAAAGTAATAGAGCGGGTATAGAAATAGAAGGCCAATTCGAACTCATAATTTATGTCTCATTTTGTAATGATCCATAATACATTCCTTTGAGCAAAACTCTGCAACACAATCTTCTTTTATGCAGGGAATAGGATCTATATTATTGAATTTATTATTACAATAAGTACAAAATGATTCTAATTGTATGTAATTATTATTGATGTAAGTGTCGTCGCAGTTCCTTTTTTCCTTAAACCATAGAATATTGAGTTTTAATTTCTCTGCATAGGTTGCAACTATGTCATATGCTTCATAAAAACCAGGTGCATAAAATTGTCGTACAAAAATAGATGATTCAGGATTTTTCTTTGAATTAGGGTTTTTAAAGACTACTAGCCATTTTTCAGATAGCAAAATCTTATCTTCGCTGATCGCAGACTTCTTCTCTTGAATCTTTCTTTGTTTTCGATTTTCACTCAAAATTTATTTAATATTGTAGTTATTTCAGATTTAACTGTACCTCTTATAATACTGGAATACATCATTACTTGCTATGAGCATGTGAAAAACGCATTCTAATATCGTTATACAATAATAGTAAGTATTAATTTTGTGTGATACAATAAGGATCAATTCTTTTCAGTTATCTTTAAATTTATTCTAATTACTAAAAAATGCCGTATAAAGGTAGTATATTTTTTAAAAGAAAGATAATGATATAATCTTCTAAGGATGTAAAAATAGCAGTATTTGTTGTTTTTAGATATTATGGAAATCAGTTTTAGAAGATTAGTTTGTTTATCATTTATCGCAGCTAATAAGATTAGTACCGTTTGTATATTGACAAATATTGTCAAGTGTCTTGATATGACTTATCAAGAGCATTTTGAAAAAATTGCCGCAAGTCGGAAACCTTAACTCTTTCCTGTTGCATAGTATCTCGGTACCTAACGGTAACTGTGTCATCGTTCATGGTTATTTTATCAATTGTTACTGCAAAAGGTACTCCAATTTCTTCCAACCTTCTATATCTTCTGCCTATTGATCCTGATTCGTCATAAAAGATATCAAATTCTCTCTTAAGTATGGTGTAAATGTTTCGAGCTTTCTCACTTAATCCCTGCTTTGTCATCAGAGGAAGAACTCCTAGGAGCATCGGAGCAAGATAAGGTTTTAATTTTAACACGATTCTGTCATCACGTTCTCTATCCTCAAAATAAGAGTGTTCTAGAATTGAATAAATGCTTCTATCAATACCCATTGAAAGCTCGAAGATATGTGGTAAGATCTTTGTCTGGTCTGAAGCATCGATTACTTCAAGGTTGTGCTTACTTACATTAGCATGTCCCTTAAGGTCATAATCTGATCGATAGTTGCATGCAACAAGTTCTAACCAGCCTATGCTTGTCTCAACTTCAAAATCAAATGCAATTAATGCATAAAATGCCTTCTCGTCATTGGACAATCGTCTAAAACGAACTCGTTTCATATCTATGCCAGTTTTAGTATAAAATCCATTTAATAATGCAAGGTAATATGCAACCAATCTGTTTGGTAACAAACCCTTTCTGAGGGCCTCATCTGCCGTTACCTCAAATATTGATCCTTGGTCATAAAGCCTCAGAACAGTATCTTTGACTTCTTCAAATTTTGGCAAATCATCTAATTTGTTGGGATTGCAAAATACTTCGATCTCTGCCTGATAGAATTCTCTTAGCCTAAGCAAACTCTGTCTTGGTGCTATTTCATTTCTAAAGCTCTTGCCTACTTGAGCAATCCCTAATGGTAATTTACCACGCATAGTTTTGAAAACTCGAGGAAAATCAACAAATATGGTCTGACAGGTTTCTGGTCTAAGATATGCCTCTTCTATAGCCGGACCAATCCCAACTTTAAACATCATATTGAATCGACTTACACTACCAAATTCTCCATTACAATTTGGGCATCTTAAACCATGTTTTTTCATAATTGCAGTTATATCTTCATCGGGCATTCTTTCAGGAACATTCTCATCAGTTTTTTCTATAATGTATTTATCAGCTCTAAAGATAGAATTGCATTTAATGCATTCTACGATAGGATCAGTAAAGTTGCCAATATGCCCGGAAGCAACAAAAACACTCTTGCTCATAATCTGAGAGCCATCAATTTCAACCATTCCATCATGCCTCACAAGCTCTCTTCTCCACAGATCGATGAACTTATTCTTGATACTAACTCCGTTTGGACCATACTCCCAGAAGCCTGCTGGAGCATCAGCATAAATTTCACAACTCGGAAAATAAAAGCCTCTTTCTAGAGCAAGTTTCATTATCTCTTCGTAAGCACTCATATTCTTATAGAACGTCTGTTGATATATTGATATATACTTTAAATTTAATGTATACTAGTATTTCTTCAGAAAATTTTGTTAAAAACGTCTTTAAAGGTTTATGTGCATGATCTCTATTTCTAAAAAGATCTGTTAGTACTGCTACTATAGTTGTTAGTACTATTTAATGCAATTACAAAAAAAGTCCAGGTCTCATAAACGCAGTAGTACTCTCGTAAATATTGCTCAAAGAATGGCCCATACACAACCACAACCATACAACCATCTATCAAAAGAATGACAATTACAATTGTGACTCCATTTCCAGCAATTAGGATTGGTGATTGTAGCAGCTCCAACAATAAGTCTTCAAAAAGTCCTTGCTAAATCACCTCCGCCATCAATAACTTGCACAAATAATGGAGGACACACTACTTCAGGAGATTGCACAGGTAACACAGATAGCAATGGCAAGACTCAGACTTGCACTGCCAAGAACTCTGGACTACAAAAGAAAGAATGTTAACAAACAGATCTCACAGCTACCTTTTCTTATTCAAAAACATAAGATATATTAGCAAACGTTCAATCTCTTTTATTCTTGATCCTCCATTCTACAAGAGATACGAGGAATTCATAATTAAAATCGAAGCAGAAATGAAATAATTGCTTCCATACTAGAGATTATCTGTAAAGGAGGATCTACAACAACAAGATCTAAAATAATGTATAGATCTTTTCTATCATATATTCAATTAAATGAATACATGTCCTTTCTCCTCGACAAGGATTTAATATCATATCAACAACAAAAGAAGGAAACGAAGACGAAAAGAGATTTTCCATTGTTAATGATAACAGAGAAGGGAACACATTTCATGAGAAGATATGATCGAATGAATGAAATGATTCCAGATATTATTCAGACCAAGTAAATGCTTGTGTGTGGATCTGCTGGGATAGGTAACGGTAAAACTGAGATAGGTAACAGCACAGCAACAATGGTTACAAATCCCCTTTCTGAACTTAATTCATCCTATTATTATAATACTTCCATGAATTAATTTCATTACATTATTTTTCTAAACTGAGAAAATCATTTTTTATAGCAGCCTGACGTTCTTCTGGAATGTAGTATTCTGTCAATTTTTTTCCATAACACTTTCCACATAAGTCACCGGAAATATCCCATTCAAGCATGGCTTTATATCTGAAATCACTAATGCCATTTCCACAATTGACGCATTTTGATTTTAAACTATTGATCTTATTCTTCATTTATTATTTGTATCATCATAAAAAACCTGTCTAAAATAAAAGTTGTGATGAATGAGGTATCATCATCATTATTATTAGTTGTTCTTTAACAATGCATAATATTTCTTGGCTTATTCTCTTTATTCTCATTATTATCATTATCAATGATGATTACATTTTATCGATTTTATGATATTTCTTACATCCTGTGGATTAATCACATTTATTATTTCAAGAACAATCGAACCATTTGCCATGATCTGGATGTTGCCATAACGAAAAGTACAGTGTTGACTCCTTCCACTAAACCCTCGCATATAACGAGTTCCAAAGCCAGAGTAATATCTTTGTTTACTAGTCTAGACTAAAGGAAAAAACCATATATGCGTCTCCTGTTTGATAGTCAATATAGTCTAAGCGTTTCAATCCCAATTTTGTTAGCATTTGACGTGATTGCAAATCCAATGCTTGATAAGTAGTATTACCAACCATTACCTGGTCTGACATTGCCATAGCTGTAATTTTTGCTGTCAGATTCATAGGATAACCTATAATGTCAACATGAGACTTGGTTACACTAGAAGAGGAGCCATATTCGATTATTGCGTTTACTCCTGAATCAATCCCAATTTTTATATGTAACTCTGGAAAATTAAATTCCCTGAAAACAGTATTTACCCCGTGTCCAACCGTAGTTAGCATATACGTATGGCACACAAAAGAGCTCTTTTGTAGGACGTATGAATGTCGGTTTCGTTAGTAACTGGAAAATATGCTATGATGGCGTCTCCCATATATTTTAAGATATATCCGCAACTATTTGCAACAACAATAGTCATTTCCTGTACAAATGTTTGAATAATAGTAGTTAATGTTTCAAGTGAAAGTATCAAACTAATGTGAGTAGACCCAACTAAATCAACATATAGGATTGTCATCTGTACCTTTGATCCTAACTGTGATCGAAGAAAGTTGTTTGATGTCTCCAGATATGAACTAAACTGTCTGCTACTTTTATGTTTCAAGGTTCCGAGTGTCCTGGCTTTGCTTTCTGCAATTAATTTCGACAAATCCACGTCGTTCATTGAAGTTTGCTCCTCTAACATTAACTCAACTATATCCAATGGTACGTGGGATCTTTCATCATTCTCGATCCTTCTGCTATCATCCATCAAAAGGATTTGTTAGAATGGTTAATAATTAAATTGATGTGTTTTAATGTATCCAAGCCTTCTCACAAGCATAGTTTATTTTGTAGGACGTGATATCTAATGCTGTTATAATATTCATAATTTTCAGGCATTGATTAATTGTCTATTGGGTGTAATTTTTCTTTATCAGCATAATATATGTAATTTGTATTAAGTTGGTCTTGAGTGTTTAATCTATAATATTTTTGCTGCCCTTTCTCTACATATCAGATCTCTAGCCAAATCTTCTTTATCTTCAACTGAGTAGAAATTTATTGCTTCTTCCACCATTACAAATCCTCTTCTTCTTTCTTTGAAATGTTTAATTGATCTCGAACGATCTTCCAATTCAAACGTTCATTATGAACCAACTTTAGATGATTAGCTATATCTCTGTCTAGAGTAAAAGATATGATATCTTTACCTATCTGTATTAAACATGTCCCGGAATGTAGATTCTCTCCCATTGTTTCATTGAATTGTTTTTGTTTATTATGATGCTTCAAAAATTGTAGTCTACAGTAGAAAATATATTATTTACTTATATAAAAAGAGTATTGTAGATGTCATATGGCGGACAACGATAGAAGATATGGTGCTGATGATAGTTGCTTATCAACAAAACAAACATAAAAAATGGATTGAATC
>JBEVTH010000027.1:0-18803 GCA_041156085.1 Candidatus Nitrososphaera maunauluensis | reverse complement strand
AGATTATAAGAACGTTCGAGATTTGAAGTAAAGGTAAAAACTAAACCGCTTATATATAAGCGAAATTTAATAATATTTCTCCATGAAAGTTTTCCTAGCACCAAATACATCTGACCATGAAATTGTCGACAAGGCTGTTAAGAGATTGGTGGAAAATGGTATAAAGGAGGAGTATATCGAAATAAACTATAATACTCAGGAGCTGGAGAAAGGCGACATTTATGTCAGTTACGATCCTCCAGATTTGATTATTAGAAACGTTTACGATAAGAAGTCAAATGGAATTGTAAAGATGAACAACTCTGCCATGATAAAGCTCTAGGATACTAGAATATTACAATCGCTGTCGCTGCAAAGGCGGTATCATATCATTCAAATTTTCTACCAGCCCGGTTATGGTACGTTTACTTTCACTTCCATCTGTCATTGAGCGAACCGTTACCTGTCCATTTTTAATTTCATCTGGGGCCACTATTACTGTAAGAAGTGCCCCCTTTGTAGATGCATCATCAAGTTGTTTTCGAAGTGTTCTGCCTTGAAGGTCATAATCAGCAATAACTCCGCTATTACGCAAATTCGACACCAACTCTAAAGCCTTTTTACCTATGTCATCAGATGTGTACGCAACATAAACAAGGGGTATGGACTTTGATTTTAAAATCCCATGTTTTTGCAAAGCTATTATTATCCTTTCCACGCCACCTGCTGCACCTGTGGCACCAATATCCTTTCTCCCAAATGCATCAGTTAATTTATCATATCTACCGCCTCCTACTAATGCACCCATTTCCAGGAGGGGATCGAAAGTTTCAAATACTAAACCTGAATAATAATCTAGGCCTCGTACAATTCCAAGATTGACTCTTGCATTATTAATTCCTCTAGCTGTTAGTGAATCCATTAACTTTACAAGCTTAGTCCAGTTTGTGAGTTCTTTTAGATCTTCTTGTGACTGTGCTATTTCATCTATTGTGCCATTTCTGGTAGATAGTTCCATCATACTCTTAAGCGTTGAATATTCAATTTTATCCTTATATTCTTCGAGAACTACTTTTGTGCCTTTCTTTGGGACCTTGTCGATGGCTCTGAACATTTCAATGATCGTATGCTCATCTTCAATACCAAGTCGATGTCTTACAAATTCTTCCATTAGTTGACGGTCATTAATTTCGATACTAACATTTAGTCCCAATTTTCTTAGAAATACCGAAACAAATTCAATTACTTCAGCATCAGATTCATGGCTAAATGTACCATAAATCTCTATGTCCCATTGATGGAAGTATCTATATCTTGCTGCCTGTGGTTCATCATATCTCCAAACGCCAGCAAATGTTGCAAATTTTGTAGGCATCTTCAAATCTCGTCTTGTCGCAACAAATCTTGTCAATCCAATTGTAAGATCGAATCGTAATGCAACTTTTCTATCACCTTTATCATTAAAACTATAGATTTCATTTGAGATACTAGTCCCACCTTTTGTCTCGAGGGTAGAGAGCATCTCGATTGGTGAAGGTTCCATAACCTTGAAGTTAAATAATGTAGTAGTTTCAAGAAATTTTTCCTTAATATAGTTAATATTATAAAGATCTTCTGGTTCGAGATCCCTCATCCCACGAGGAAGTTCCAACTTCATGATGAAGAGCAACAACGGTTGACATTTAGATTTTGCGATCAATTATAATAAGTAAGATTTAGCAAATGCAAGTGTGTCAGAGGAAAGGTTCAGGTATCTTGATCATATGACAGATGCCGTAATCGAGGCATATGGTGGCACTCTAGATGAGGCTTTCGAGAATTCTGCTCGTGGGCTAGTTGATACAATGTATGATTTGACCAGCAATAGGAACATTTCTGATACTACTCCTTCCCCTCCCCCTCCTACTACTGATAGAGAAATACAAATTGAAGCAAAGGGATTTGATCTTCAAAGTTTATTATATAACTGGTTAGAAAAAGTTATGCTAGTCGTTTTGGTGGATCACATTCTATTATCAGATTTCAAGGTGAAGATAACTAAGGAAACGCTTGGCGAATATAATTATCTTCTAAATGGTATTGCAAAAGGAGAGGATCTGAACTCGGAAAAACATCATTACAAGGTAGAAGTAAAGGCAATAACTTATCATGAAATGGAGATTAAAGAAGAAAAAGAAAAAAACAGAGTGACGACTAGATTTTTATTAGATCTGTAGCGGCATAAATATAGAAAATTGCAACAGCTGAGCCCGTATAGCTAATAAAATGATAACTGGTAAATATTCAAACCTTATCGTGCACAGCTCAAAAAATTTTATATAGCAATTCACTCTCTTAATTATAAGAACATGAGTGAAGATAAAAGAAGTTCTGGTACACATGTAAGTAGCAACCAATCTTTAATGGAGCTTTCAGACAAAAATTTTGATGATACAGTCTCTGGGAGCAGACCTGTTTTAGTGGATTTTTGGGCAACTTGGTGTGGACCCTGTCAGTTTATGCTTCCGATTTTTGACAAATTAGCAAAAAAATATGGAGACAAGGTAACCTTTGGAAGACTAAATGTAGATGATAATCAAGGGGTAGCTATGCGATTTGATGTATATGCCATTCCGACCTTTATTATATTCATGAATGGGAAGGCTATCGATAGAGCCGTGGGCGCGGTGGGAGAAAAAGGACTCGAAGGGCTTCTGCAAAAGTATCAATAGATATTTCGATAGCCCATTTTGAAGTTTAATAATATATTATATAATAGCGTCTCGTGTATTTAATAATATATTATAATTATTATGTATCATCTAGACAAACACCTAAAGATATCCATATGCAGGATCAGATTTCCTTTTTAAGCCTAGAATATTTTTGAAAACTTCTTTCTCTTCTTCATTCAATCTGTGGTAAAATCGTTCTATTAACATTTTTGCCTGTCTGCTATTCAAATCTGTATAGAAAGTATCCTCCTCGTTGATTTGCCTTCCAATTACAGGACCTTTGATTGAAACTGCTACCTGCATTCCTTTTGTGGCCTCTTCAATTGCTTTACCATTTTCCTGTACCTGCTGTATAATACCAATCTTTTTACCAATGTTGCTCATTACAAAAACCTTTTGCCTAAGTTTTCCAACAAGAATCTCTGCACCAAATACTGCTGGATCGTTTCGTCTAAAGATGTACCCTCTTATAAACTGAAATTTACATATTGGTGGTATTTCATTGAACAGAATTGATTCTTCATGCTCTCTTTGATATGTAACCCAATCTACGTAAGTTCGTACAAGATTATATATTATTCGTTCGTTGAAAATCTTTACATTACGTTCCTGCGATTCTCTCTGCGCATCATCTAAAACTTTAACATTGAAGCCCAGCACTACTCCCAAATATCTGTCCTTTTCCTTAACCGCCGAAGCCTCAATGATATCCCTTCGTGTAATATGGCCAATATCTGCACTTCGGATAGGGACACTTGCCTTTTTTAAAAGATCCATAATTGCCTCAATTGAGCCTATAGCGTCACTCCTAAGAATAACACCATTCGAATCAGTACTAATAATGGCGCTCTTAATTTCAGAATCTACCATTTGCTTTAGCATATCTTCATCCTGTTTCCTTTCAAGGACATACAAAGGGCTGCCTGCTAGAACACCATCCAACTCTGTAGAGGTAATCTTTAGACCTGCTGCTGATATCACTTGATCAACTGGTTTAAATTTGTCTCGAGGATCCCTCATTTCATCGAGTGGTTTTGGCAGGAGCAAAGCCTTGATTTTGGTGATAACAGCGCCATTTCGTTTTGCCACTACCACGACATCTCCTTGTTTTATGATTCCATCCAAAAGTATGACATTTGCAGAAGGGCCTAGCCCCACTTCTTCATTGATCTCTAGTACAATTCCTCTAGCCCCGCTCTTGTGGCGCTCTAACCTTCTTCCCATAAATTGTTGTGCAAGCCCAACAAGGACTGCAAGCAGTTCAGGAATACCAACTCCCGTCACTGCACTTACAGGCACAATCGCCAATTCTTTAGTAAAGTCTTTTACTCGCCAAAAAGCTTCGGAATTATAACCCAGTCTAGAAAGTGAACCTACAACATTGTATATCCGGGTATCCAACATTTCCAGGACATTGACATCCTGATTTTTCATTTCCTCGCTAATAAACGGAGAAAGAGATTTTTTCCTCCATCCAGTAACCATATCAATTTTATTTAGTGCAATAACGAATGGGACTTTTCTTTTCCTTAGAATTTCTATACTTTCAATTGTCTGTGGCTCAAACCCTTTGTTAACATCTGCAACCACAATTGCTAAATCTGCCGCAGAGCCTCCTCGTGCTCTAAGATTTGCAAAGACCTCGTGGCCTGGAGTATCAATAACAAGTAGACCCGGGATCTGGGTTTCAGATTTAGAAAGTTTGTGATAAAGTGGTCCAGTAATTTCCTTGATTGTTTCAATTGGAAAAAAACTTGCTCCTATGTGTTGTGTAATACCTCCAACCTCTCGTGATTGAACTGCAGTACCTCTTACTTTATCCAATAATGATGTTTTCCCTGAGTCTACATGACCCAAAACTACTACTACTGGTTGACGTAATTGCACTTAAGTAAAAATGACCTGTGACTCTTTTATGAAGCTTTCAGATGAATCCGATGCATGTATAATGTTGTCTGTAAATCCGAGACCAAAATCACCCCGAATGGTTCCTGGAGCTGCTTCAAATGACTTTGTGGATCCTATCATAGTTCGTACTGTATTTATTGCATTATTCCCCCCAAGAATACAAGCTACCACAGTGCCTGATGATATGAATGATACTAGTTCTTTGAAAAACGGTTTCGCCCGATGTATAGAATAAAATTGTTCAGCCTTTTGTTGGGTAAAATTGAATAATTTTAAATCTATTATTTGAAATCCTTTATCCTCAAATCTAGAAAGGATCCGCCCTGTCAAGCGACGTTTAAAGCCGTCAGGCTTAACAACTATAAGGGTTTTTTCAGTTTGGGTAGCCATGGTTTTGTATATGACTATTTCTTTACCTTAATGCCGCCCTTTACATACTTATTTGTCCATTTCAGTCTTCTTGGATCGCGTTTCAATTTGCGTAAATTCTTCTTGCATTTGTCAGAACAAGTCCATTGTATAGAACCATCATTTTTAACAAGCATTGTTCCTTGGCCTGTGACTATACGTCTGCCGCAGAAAGAGCAGTTACGTAGGGATGTTGCAGTTTTACTCATAAGATTGTCTCCTATCCACACACAACTTACTTTATCTTGCGGGCCTCACGTTCGGTTTCCCTAAGCATCAAGACATCGTTCATTCTGATCGACCCCTTGACGTTTCGAGTTAGAATACGTCCTCTATCTTTTCCTTCCAAGACCTTTACTCTGACCTGTATCACCTCTCCTGCAATGCCTGTTCTGCCAACAATTTGGATTACTTCTGCAGGAACAACCTTCTCGTCAACTGTCTTACTCATGTCAGATTACTCTTTCTTGCCTTTCATGGTTGCAATTGAATCCACAACTTGTTCTACTATATTTTGCGCTTCGCCAGCGTCTAAGATAGTTGCGGCTGCGGAACCCACATCTATACCGAGAGAGGTTCCTAATTGTTGTTTACTTGGTACAAAAACATATGCCGCATTTCTCTCTTCACAAAGAATTGGCAAATGAGCTACTACTTCTGGTGGTTCCACATCTTCTGCTATAACAACCAATCTACTTGAGCCGCGTTCTATTGCTTTTGTAGTTTCGTTAGTCCCTTTTCTTACCCTACCACTTTGCTTAGCTAGACGTACAGCTTCATAAACTGCATTTACAAGGTCTTTAGGGGTTTCAAATTTCACATAATATGGTTTACTCATAGACTATTTTGTCACCCATTGGGATCATCTTAATACTTCTGTAAGAGAAGAACAGGTGTTTTAAAAGTGTTGTCTATATACATTTTAGATTCTATCGTTTATTTTGCTCTTAATTAATGTACTATATTCTCCAACTTTTGAATTCAATAGCGATTTGTCAGTGGATTCTGCGTACATTCTAACCAGCGGTTCTGTCCCGCTTGGCCTTACCAAGATCCATGTTTCTTCATCTATCCATATCTTGGCACCGTCTATAGTTTCAACCTTTTGAGGGCTACCATGCTTCAAGCATGCTTTCACTATCTCGTCAGCAATTTGCTTTGTAGGACATTTAAACTTAGACTTGTATTGAAATATCTGTGGTAATGAAGATATCAATTGTGAAAATCTTTCTTTATTTGATGCCAGCATATCCAATACAAGCGCTGTAGTCATTATGCCGTCTCTTACTTCATTCAACTTTCCATACATAAATCCACCGTTCTCTTCTAATCCGATGTACGATTTACGCATGACCATTTCTCTTGAAACTTCAACACTCCCGACCTTTGTATATGTTAATTTTGAACCTTCTTCTTCTGCTACTAATGAAAGAGCCATTGTGGTGTTTATTGGACAAATGATCTCAGCGCCTTTATGCTTATTTTTTAACAAGTGTTTGACAAGTAACGTACCGGTCTTATCTCCCCATTGGACTGTTCCTTTTTCGTCGCAGAATATGCTACGGTCACCATCGCCATCGAAGGCTACTCCTATGTCATATTCTGTGTCCCTTACCATATTAGCGAGAACTTGAAGGTTTTCTGGAGTGGGCTCTGGTCCACGTCCAGGGAAACTGCCGTCTATGCTGCCATTGACTATAATCGCTTTACATCCGAGTTTTTGTACTAACAACGGAGCAACAGCTGCTTGGGCGCCATTACCTATATCTATGACAACTTTGAATTCACATGATCTGATTTTTTGAACATCAATTAACTGCAAAACTGCCTCCATATAAGAATCGATTACAGATCCATCAAAGCAGTCCCTGCCAAAGCCATCAGTTTTGGCATATTTTTTTGAATAATAAATAGATTCAATCTTTAATTCGTCTTCTCTTGAAATTTCCACTCCATCATTTGCAATAGCTTTAATTCCATTATATTCAGGAGGGTTGTGCGAGGCTGTGATCATTATTCCGCCGTTGTAACCCAGGTGCTTTGCGGCATACTGGAGGCAAGGAGTGGGAATAAGTTTGACATTTCCTACATCCAGTCCTGCAGAGTTAAATGAGGATCGAACCAGTTTCGACAAAACAGGACTTGAACTTCTACCATCATGTCCTACAACAATTGGTCCTTTTTTGAAATAAGTAGATATCGCATAAGAAAGATCGATTATTAAATCAAATGTAATCTCCTTTCCAAAGATTCCCCTGATTCCATTGGTTCCAAATAATCTATGTTGGTGTTCGTACATTTTTAGTCGTTATTATCAACGTCAATAAAGAATAGATGGGTTTCTGGTATCCTGTAGTCTTCAATAGACAGACAATTCGTGGCGGCTACTCCTCGCTTTTATTTCTTTAGAGTAAGTGTAAAACAATTCATAGTATAAGAAAATCCTTGTAGAAACCATCGTGAGAAAATGTTCATGCTACAACCCATAAACATACATACATACACTTAATTAATATATGATTGTGGATACAAAGATTTAGCCAATTTAAAATTAAATTAGGCTTTTGCTCATGCGGAGCATAAATTAGCGGGGGTTGCCAAGCCTGGCCAACGGCGCAGGTCTCTTCTGTTCAAAGAGTGCGAGGCTTAGAATGAGCCAGGAAATAAGATGGACTCCTATAACCCTGTTCCTTAGGGATTCGTGGGTTCAAATCCCACCCCCCGCACCTACAATTTAAATAAAGTATAATTTATGCAAAATTGCTCGGTATCAAAGCATTTTGCACTTTGCATCAAACCTAATTAGCATTTATATGCATTAAATTCATAGATGAGTGATCAACCAAGATTCGAAGGAGGTAATAGAGTTTTCATTAGACCCCAAGCCTGTTCAGACAGGTAAGGAATACGAGATTACAGAAAGTAGTAGAAAGAGTGATGGTATTGCCCTAATCCAAGGCTTTGTAGTATTTGTCAAAAAAAGGAATGTTAAGATCAGGATATTCATTAGGAAGCACCTTTGCTATAACAGAAATATAGGTTGTAATACTAAATGAGCATATTCGATCCTTCAATATATGTTGCTATATTCCCATACGTGTTTATAGCAATTTTTCCGCTTTTTGGTGTAATTCTAGTAACAAAATGGGTGTTAGGTGATAGAAAAAATAAGCATAGGAAAAACTCTTGAGACAAAGATGTTCTACTCCTGATTAATATTTCTTTCAAAGAAAGGCCACGAATGTGTTTTTATTGTTATTAGAATTTCGTGCTTCTAAACCTAAGAGCAGTAGAATTCTAGGTTTATCAACACGATTTGTCTATCGAAGAAAAATCATACCAGTAAGATATGAGTGAACTTGAATGACGACTGATTATGTGCATATTATCTTTTCAGAGAATTGTTTATGATTTTGCTCAATTCTATTTTTGGTAATTCTTGCAATCTTCTTACTTCTCTTTCTTCTTTACGCTCTGCACGTTCAACTTTGGACAATTTATCATAATGATATCGTTTGACATTGTACAGAATTCCATGTTTATCTTGCCGTAGCTTTTGGCAATCTGATTTGAATATTAACTTTAGACATAGTTGACAGTATAGTAGCCTGTGTGTCCTATTTTTAGATTCTATGATATGTCCGCTTGAATCTTTGAACCAATTCATTCATGCTAAATCAGAAAACACTTTAATGTTTCAGATTGACAATTTTTGTTGAGCTTATTCTATCATTCTTGTTAACAAAATACTCGTCACTCAAATCACCGATTAGAGGTTAGTAAGGCTCCAACAATCAGAATATTCACAATCTTCAATGAGCATGATTCATTCATCCATTACTACTTATATGCGGCTACAATAATGGCACCTCCAAGCATGGCCCTTTTTAATTCTATTTTTGAAAATCTTTCAGTAAGTAATGAATAAAGATCTGAGTTATGTGGCCACTTCAAGTAAGTACCATATAGAGTTTTAAACTTCAGTCCTGCTTTTCCTGCGACGACAAAGGCAAGTATTCCTAGTACGTACTTCAAGTAAAATGAAACAAACGCGCGTGGAATGGTATTATCAGGCTTGCCAATGTCAACTATTATTAATCTGCCTCCTTGTTTTAAAACTCTATGTATTTCTGCCATTGCTTGTTTAAGTTCAATTGCATCGCGCAGCGAATATCCACACATCACAACATCGAATGTATTATTCCGGAATGGCATGTATTCAAAAACGCCAGAAGATAAATGCATACGTAATCCAGGCTCAGAGAGCTTGTTTACATTTGCGAGCATTTCGGAAATAGGATCATATAATATAATTCCTGCAAGACTTTTCGTTGCCTTTAGGGCTAGTCGGGACATATTACCATAGCCTGATCCAGCATCAAGTATGGTATCACCTGAGAACACATGTCCACGAAGACCCTGCTGACGAAATTTGGTATCCTTCCCAAGAGATATTACATTGTTGACTCTATCGTAAACTGGGATGATTGTACGTAAAACTTCAATTACTTCACGCCAATATCTGTGACCTAAACCAGGCAATTTATTTTCAGGTTATAAAGTATATGAAATAGTTCTAAACTTTTCTTGTTCAAGTCTAGATAATTATCAATCTTCCTTACAAAATCTTTCAATATTTAACTTGCTTTACAATAATTTGGAAAAACTTTCTAATTTAGTTTGCAAATAATTTATTTGATAATACAATATATTATAACAGCATCTAATACAAAAATTGATAAATGACTAACAATTAATATGATCTAGTGTCCACCGTAACTGAATATGTTTGTCAAGACTGCGGAGCTCTTTTAATTCATAGTAATCCGCTCACGCTTGAGAGTATGAAGGATGTTCATAAGCAATTATGTGTAGTGGCAAGACAAAAGTTAATAGCTGCAGAAGCTGCCAAGGCTGCTTCAACACCAAAAGCAACAGTTGTTCAAAAACCATCCATCGCAGCATCAAATACTTTATCATCACCAACACCACCATCAGCTATTGCGGCTCCTGCATCTCCCTCTTCCACTGCACCTGCTGCTGGCAGTAGTGGTGCTGCTGCTGCTGCAGCCAACACAACCATTTCTCTAACGGGAAATGGCACTGATTACTCCAAAGTTGATGGGCCCATTGATCCAAATTTCAAATCAAAAAGGCAAGGGGCTGGTACTTTTCAAGGGATAAAAGTGTGGGGTCCTATAGATCCACCAGGGCAGCTGGGTATATGGGGTACAGAGGTAACTGTAGACTTTGATATATGTGTGGCAGATGGTGCATGTATCGAAGCATGTCCAGTAAATGTGTATGAATGGTTAGATACACCTGGACATCCAGCATCAGAAAAGAAACCCTTTATGATCAGAGAAAAAGATTGTATATTTTGTATGGCATGCGAAAATGTATGTCCTCCACAGTGTGTAAAGATATTCCAAAAAGGCCAGTAGTATATCATATTTCCTTCTTTGTGGTAAACACTAACACAAAAACTCGCTAGTATTTTGTTTATACATGACTGTCTTGCTCTATTAAATTAAAAATGACATCTACCTATTCATAAATTTTTATTTATATTGCCTTGCTAAATTTTTCTCTATTTGTGAAACATGGCCAAGTTTGATGTAGTCGCAACCGGTGGAACATTTGACGAAATACATAATGGTCATTTATCTTTGATTTCTAAAGCGTTTGAAGTGGGCAAAAAGGTAATAATCGGAGTTACAAGTGATGAATTTGCAGTTGAAAGAAAGGGAATAGATAAGATACATCATAGTTATGAAGAAAGGGTAGTCAATTTAAAAGAAATAATAAAGAATAAACTAGGTGACGTCGTTTATGAGATAAGTAAATTGGACAATGACTACGGACCAGTAGTAATCTCAGCTCAGATAAGTGCTCTTGTAGCAAGTGCTGAGACGGCAAAAAAAGGAGATGAAATTAACGTAATCCGTTCTAGAAATGGCTTGCCGTCGCTAACGATTATTGCCGTTGATATGATAAGAGCAGAGGATGGCAATCCAATTTCATCTTCACGTATTCGTGCAGGAGAAATTGATGCTTCAGGCAGAATGTTAAAAGTTAGGTAAAAAATACTCAATATTGTTTAATTGCCTACGTTTTATTCTGATTTAACAAAGTTAGTTCAAATGTATGGATATGATCCGATGGACCTAGCTACTCATAAAATTGAGACGAGTATAAAAGATTTAAAAGAAGGACTTGACCCAGAAATTATTGCTTACTGGTATAAGAGAGTGGAAGATCGAGCAATAGAAACTGTACCTTCTCATCTTAAAGACAAGATACACTTCGAGCAAAATAGATTACTATGGATGAAATTTAAGTTGGACGTATCAAGACGAGCGGTGCCGTTTATAATGCAAGTAATAGAGGATTACATTCCATTAATGCCATATACAACAGGCCTATATTTCAGAAAGATTCAAAATATACTCACCGAAGAGATGGATAAAGAGTTACGTTAAGAACAACTCTTATTGGTAGTTGCGTCCATTAAGATGATATATCATTTATTATACTTGATTTATTCATCAATGATAATTCTTGTTGTGTGATGCTCAAAGCTACTTTTGGAAATAGTCTTCTTTCCTTGGACTATTTCTGATAGTAACCCCTTTAGCCTCATAGCATTACTGCTATCTTTCATAAGGATACTGTGACATGATCTGTCCTTTAGAATGATGATGATCTCATTTTCTATAACATTGGCAATACTATGAATATAGGTTGAATTATCTTCCTGGACGGAGGCTAGTCCTGCTAATTTTTCTGCTTCATACATATCATCACATTCAAATCTTTCTGACTTTTCCATCTCATATCATTTTTCGTAAGATTCACCATCATACATGAACTTAGCGATAACGTCTTTTGCTTTTTCGCGACGCTTCTTAAACTCAATTATAAAGGATTTAGATTCTTTTGCTAAATCTCCTTTACATTCTCCGCACAATAGATTGCCGCTCTTACATTTTAGCAAACGTTCATCCGACTGACTTTCGGTATCAAAAAAGTACCGAAGATACCAGAAAACTGGACATCCAATAGCATTCCCCCCTAATAGTCTTTGTAGCTGCGTAGTTGCTTGACCTCCTGTGAAAGCGGTGGATATCTTTTTCTCAATTACCTCGGGTTCATCTGTAGTAAACAGTGCAGTTTCAGGTTTTGAGGAGGACATTTTGCTTGACATTCCAAGACTAGGAAGAAACTTGCTATGGATCTGAGAGGGTTTGTAATAACCCATGCGCTCGGCTACATCTCTTGTCATTCTCCAGTATGGATCCTGATCTATCGCTGCTGGAATCAAAACAGGAGTTGGTTTGCCTTCAATCAATGAAGGCAAAAAACACGGTGCAGCCTGTATAGGCGGAAATCCTATCATACCAACATTGGTAGAGTTTGAGAAACCAAAAACTGCCTTTGCAGTTGAAAATGTAATTCTCTTTGCGATTTCTGTTGCAATAGGATAAAGATATTGGATATGCTTCGTATCGACCATGATTCTTGTTTTCTTTGCGTTAAAACCTATTGCAATAATATCTAATATATTTTCATAAGTATACATCTTGATCTTTTCTCTACTACGATCTTGAGTATAGAGGAATTTTTCATCATCTGTTAATTGGAAAAGTAAATGCGAACCAAATTTGTCTTGGAGATATTTTGTGAACATCCATGGCATCAGATGACCCATATGAACCATTCCTGATGGTCCTCTTCCTGTGTAAAGATAAATGTTTTCACTATTTTCGTAATTATCCAAAATCCAGTCAAAATCACGATGTGAATAAAAGTATTGCAATTTTAACATAGGATGAACCTCTCCTGTTATTTTGTTGACTTTATCAAGTATCGCTTGTGTTATTGGTTGAGTACCAAACCTTTCTATTAATTTGTTATAATCTATTATGCCTTCTACTTCCCAAGGTGTTACCTCAAATTCATCTCTAGAATTATCCTTGTTATTCTCGTTGTCTTTTCTGGAAGTTGCATCCATCATAATATATTTACAATCTTGAAGGTTAAGCTTTAAACGTTTAAAAAGTCTTCTTTTTCTCACAAACTTTGCAGCAATGAGTGATAAAAACGATCTCCATCCTATCGAGAAATCATTGTTAATGGCACTTGCACCAAGCGGACGTCTGCCTATGGAAAAATTAATAGAAGCTGCCAATCTAAGTACTGATCAAATAAGACGTGGTATCGAATGGCTTAAGTTCAAAGGATTGATTTCATCGAATGACAAGAACTTTACCATAATCTCACTTGGATCAAGTGGACAAGAGGGATTGAGAGAAGGCCTGCCAGAACGCAGACTCGTAAATGCATTAAAAGAAGGAAATAATACGCTAACTGCAATTTTAAAGAGCGGCCTCTTAAAGCCAAATGAAATTAATGCAGCAATAGCAGTTGCGAAACGAAATCGTTGGATAGACCTATCACAATTTCAGACAAGGGACAAAGTAATTTTACTAGCTACAGCAGCACCAGATAATTTGTCAGAAGAAGAAAAATTAGTACAAAAAATATTTGCACAAAATAGTGTGGAAACTTCTGAATTATCCACTGAAGAAAGAAATGCATTAGACCGGCTGAGAAGACGACCAGATTATTTAGTCGAGACAGAAAGGAAATATTCTGAAATTATTCTTTCAGATGCTGGTAAAAAAATTCTAGAATCAAATTTTCCCCCTGGAGCAACATTGGAGCGCAGTTTAACCCCTGAAATAATTACAACGGGAAAATGGAAGAATATGTATTTTAGCTCTATAGATGTAGTTGCATCTACGCCGACTTTGTATCCTGGAAGACAGCATCCTTTGACTGATATAATTGAGGAGGTAAAAGAAATTTTTGTCAGCTTAGGATTTACAGAAATTGATGGACCAATAACACAATCTGGTTTCTGGAACTTTGACGCACTGTTCACTCCACAAGACCACCCGGCAAGGGAGATGCAAGATACTTTTTATGTTTCCGGCAGAATGCAGAATAGTTTTGCTACCTCGAGTCAAATTCAACGAATCTCTGCTATTCACAAACAAGGATGGAATTATGACTGGAATATTGAAGAGGCAAAAAGAATAGTTCTTAGAACTCATACTACTTCAGTTACTATAAAATATCTTGCAGATAATAAACCAGAGAATGCTAGAGTATTTTCTATAGGACGAGTATTTAGAAATGAAAAGGTCTCTTACAAACATCTCGTTGAGTTTAATCAGATAGAAGGAATTCTTACTGCTAGACATGTTACATTACGTGATTTAATGGGGTTACAAAGGGAATTTTATGCAAAATTAGGGATCAAGAAAATAAAATTTTGGCCAACGTTTTTCCCGTATACTGAACCCTCTCTTCAATCTATGATATACAATGACGACTTGGACAAATGGGTTGAAATGGGCGGTATGGGAATCTTCAGACCTGAAGTTACACAACCCCTTGGAATAGAAAATCCTGTCCTTGCATGGGGTGTGGGGATCGAACGAATAGCTATGCTGCGGTTTGGACTTAATGATGTTCGTGATCTTTACAGTAATAACTTAAAGTGGTTAAGGAGTCTTCCTAAATGCCAGTTGTAAACTTACCTATTAGCAGGCTAAACAAATTTCTACCAGGTATAGACCTCGAAAAAATATTGCAGTTACTGCCATATATCGGTCTTGATATAGAAAGTATAGATAGTGATAATCTAAGGATTGAGTACAATCCAAATCGACCAGATTTTGGATCAGATTATGGTATTGTCCGTGCATTACGTGGATTGCTAGAAATAGAAACAGGTATTCCAAAGTTCAATTACGATGATGCAGCCAATGATAACGTAGTCAAAGTAGATGAATCGATAAAATCTGTTAGACCTTTTATTGCAGCAATAGTTGCTAAAAATGGAAAAATGGACGATGAGACTATCAAGCAATTGATTGGGATGCAAGAAGATCTGCACAACGGAATAGGAAGGCGGAGAATAAAGGCTTCGATAGGCATCCACAACCTCGACACGATTAAATTTCCTGTAGTGTATAAGGCAGTGGATGAGGATTTTTCATTTGCTCCGCTTGATCTAATGTCTAGTCAAACAATCAAGGTAATTTTAAGAACTTCTATCCCAGGAAAAAAATACGGATATATATTAGAAAAAGCAAAAAAATATCCAATTCTTGTAGACTCACAAGGGAATGTCTTGTCCTTTCCTCCTATTATAAATAGCAACGCAACAAAGGTCGATATGTATACTACAAGTTTATTTGTGGAAGTCACCGGTATCAATCAAAAATCTGTAGAAGATATACTAGCAATTCTAGCTATCACCCTATATGATGCGGAATTTGAAATCCAAAATGTTTCAGTTTGCAATTATGATGGAAGTAATTATACAGCTAAGATGGATCCATCGTATATCAACCTTGATCCACATTATGTCAACAGGATGCTTGGCCAAAATTTTGGAATAAATCAAATTATAAAATACTTAAAAAAAAGCAGATTAGACGCCAAAGAGATAAATCAAAAAAAGGTTGAATGTCATATTCCAAGATATAGAATTGATATACTTACTCCTATTGATATCGTTGAAGAAGTAGCAATAGGTTATGGTATCTATAATTTGAAACCTACAATCCCTTCCTCAAATCTCATAGGGGAGAAGAGTTCTCTTTCTAAACATATTGATATAATCAGGCAAACGATGGTTGGAATGCAAATGTTAGAGATTATAAATTCTAGCCTTGTAAGTAGTAATGTCGAGTCCGATTTATATGGTATGAACAAATCAGACAAAATCCTTAGAGTAGACGAAACAAAAAGTGTGGAACATGAAATACTCAGGAACGCATTACTTCCATCATTGCTGAGAACACTATCTCATAATGTACATGAGGAGTATCCTCAAAAACTATTTGAAATAGGCAAGATCTTTCACTGGACAAATACTATAACTGAATCTTGGAGTATAGGAGCAGTTATAGCTCATAGCAAGTCGGATTATACAGAAATAAAATCGGCTATGCAGGGATTATTGAAAATAACCTTTGGCAAAAATGCAGTCACCACAGTAGCTGCACATCCAATATTTATGAATGGTCGTTGTGCACATATCTATGTCGACGGAGATTATGTCGGTATGCTAGGCGAAATTACACCTTTAGTCATAGACAATTTCAAAGTTAGAGTGCCTGTGGCTGCTTTTGAACTGAATTTATCCCAACTTCTGTCAAGATATGGACGGTTGTGATCGTTATGATCTATGCACCACATGTGAATGATATTTATATTTTTGATGTGTCATACATATATTGCCTGCTAAGGCACGCTTATGTGATAAGATCATCACAAAATGGTGATCCTTAATCTCATTGTGCGTGTTATGGATTAGGCACCCCGTTATAGAGAGTGCACAAGGAGGAGTACACTTGAGTGTATGGCTACCTGTGATTATGTGTGAGTCAGAGGCGGGGGACATTTCATAACCTCTTTTATCAACAAAAATTTTCCACAATATGAATTATAATACTAATAATTTGGAAAGAATCCTTTATCAGTATAAGAAATTGGACGTCAAGATGGCATAGTTCACGCATTGTTGCTTCATAAACTGAATTTTAAAGAGCATTCGAATCGAATTTGATTTGAAATAGGAATGACAAATTACACACCATGGTTCATTGCCTTGGATCAAAATGAGCAAGTTCTGGAAGATAAAACCTCTATATACTAACACGACATGATAAACTAGTGAATGACTACAGACTCCAAAAACAGATCACGAAGTGACCCGTCAAGGACGTTTAAAAAAGAATCAATCGATTCTAGGATTATTGAAAACCACACTCCACTTCTAGAGAAAACCGCTTTGCATGGTGTTATATTTTCTATGATAATCGTTGCAGTCATCTTTTTTTCATCCATTTGTCTATTAACTCAATCTGTCTATGCCCAGGCTGCGGGTTCTACTACAAGTCAAAATGCAGGTAACCCGTTAGCGCCTCAAGGCAATACAAACACCGTGCCAAGTAACACCGGGAGTGCTGCAACGTTCTCGAACATTAATAATAATACTAAAGGTGCGATCGTTGAAAAGATTTCCGACAAAGGAAACTATAGAGTCCAGATAATGTGGAATCAATCTTCATTTTCCTTGCCCAAAAAAGGTTTTGATATGGAAATAGATTTTCTAAATGCGAGCGCTCCGATACCTTCAGCAAAGACAATTCCACCACAGGATACGGCCGTAAAGAGTGAGGAAAGTACTGGTGCAAGCGGTACTCATGTTCCTGTTCCATCTATCATACAACCTAACGTGCCTGTAGATAGCTATGATATAACAATTTACTCAGATCATGGTAAGGTCCTATGGAATAAGGCAAATCAGACCCCGACTGGTGGAAGAGGCCTTGCAACAGTTAAATTTGGAAATGGAGGTTATACGGGTCCGATGACTATTCAAATAACCAATATAAAATCTGGTAATATACCACCAAACTCTGTAACCTTTAGTGCCAAAGCAGGTGGATGATACTATCAAATTTGCACAATTACAAATGAATTCATGTATACATGCAAATCTAATATAAAATATGTAAAATCAGCCTAAACTAATAAATTGCATGTAATTGAATTAGCATATGAATAAGCAAAATGTCCGATATAATATCATGGGATAAGGCCATCGACATGAAAGTAAAATCTAGTGATAATAAAGATTTGGGCAAGATTCAATCTATAACTAAGGACTATATACAAACCAAGGAAGGATTGGTGTCAAAGAATTATTATTTTATTCCCAAATACAGTATACAAGGATACGATGGCGACAAGCTCTGGGTTTCTCTAACAAAGGATGATGTAAAGGCAAGGTTTGAGAAGGAAAAAGCTCCTGATCCTTCTGAATTTGACACACCAGAATATAATCAGAGGAAAACAAACATGGTAAAACAATATCCAGATTTTGAAAACAATATTCCTCCCTATAGTGGTGGTCAAGAAACACAGTCCTCATCTAGTACCCCGGCAACTACCTCTCAAGACATGGTTGGTCTACCCTGGGAAAATGTTATCGATAAAACTGTAAAATCAAGCGATAATCAAGACATAGGTAAAGTTGAAAGTGTCTCCACCTATTACTTGGAATCCAAGGAAGGTCATGTAAGTAAGAAGCATTATTATATTCCAAAATACTATGTCCAAGGATTTGATGGCAAGAATCTCCATACTTCATTGACAAAAGACGAAATAAAAAATAAGTATGAACGAGACAGTCCTCCTTCCGAGTCAGAATTTAAAACTCAGGAATATGAAGAACAAAGAAAAAAGATAGATGCGACATACCCACAATTTTCACATGGAATACCATTTATGGCAAAAGAACCAGGAGTAGCACTTAAATCAGAATCAACAGGAGATACACTCAACATCCCATGGGAAGAGGTAATCTACAAGCGTGTCAGAACTACTGATAACATAGACATTGGAGATATTGAAACAGTAGGAAAGGAATTTATTGTAGTGAGGGAAGGAGACGTAAAAATACATCACTACTACATTCCAAAGTCATACATTACTAATTATGACGGTAGCTCTTTATGGATTGATGCTCCAAGTGGACTTGTAAGCGGCAAATTCGAAAGGGAAACTGAACCAACTCCAGAAGAACTTAGAATAATGTCAGAAGAACTGCCAAAAAGAAAAAGAACTGCTAAAGCAGGTCAATCTGATGACGAATAGGAAAGAGAATATGAAGAAGGTGCAGCTGGAACGGAGAGTAGAAAAGAAGAT
>JBEVTH010000026.1:1561-19353 GCA_041156085.1 Candidatus Nitrososphaera maunauluensis | reverse complement strand
TCTTTTCAAAGATTTCCATAACAAAGAATTGTGTCTTAAGTGAACAGGGCCCTCAATAACCATTGTACACATATAAGACATGAAATATTTACCCCTTATCTTATGAGGATAAGTGGTAAAAGAATAGCGGTTATTGTAATTATGGCTATACTTGTATCATCAGTCGTTGCTGGCGCTGTATCATACTTTAACAGATCTTCTACAACAACGACTAACAATCAAGCATCACTTAATGCTAGAATAGATAATGTAGTTGATTTTTGCTTGAAATCTTTACCACTTGGAACTCCCCCTTGCGATAGTCAATTAGGGCCTGTGCTCAACAGAATCTGTAGCGGAGAGAATGCACAACAACCATTAGATGCGTGCCATGATGGAAAAGTAACACAATATTACAAAGTTCGGAACAACGAAATTGCTAAAGTTAATAAGAGTAACAGCAAGCCTTCTAAAATGTGAAATTTTCTATATCATTGATCAACCAATCTTCCTGCATGTAAAAATTGATTTCTTTGTTTATATAAACGCCCCTTTAAATACAAATGTTTATCCTCTGGCATAGCCTATTTAATGTATACCTACTTGAAATTCAGAGATCGAATAGATGCTGCTGAAATTTTGGCTGAACGGCTATTAGATGCCTTCAACAATTACAAAATCAACATACAGGATTCAATTATATTGGGAATTCCGCGTGGTGGCGTAGTAATAGCTGACACAATCGCAAGAAGGATATCATCTGAATTTGACATAATAATTGGAAGAAAACTCGGAGCTCCCGAAAATAAGGAGCTTGCTATAGGTGCGGTTATGGAAGACGGGACTTCTTATATCAATCGGTATCTTGTAGATGCACTCAAGATAAAACAAGAGTATATAGAGAAAGAAAAACTTGACCAAGAGAACGAAATTAAACGAAGAAAGATGCTTTATCGTAAAATGAATCACTATAATATTGAAAAGAGGGTTGTGACGCTTGTAGACGATGGCATAGCAACAGGTGCCACAATTATTGCTGCTGCAAGATGGATAAGAAAACAAAGGCCTAAGCTTTTGGTTCTTGCCGTTCCGGTGGCCCCTTCCCAAACTGTAGATATACTTAGGCAAGAAGCAGACATTATTGAAGTGGTGTTCGCTCCTTCTAATTTTAACACAGTTGGGGAATTTTATGCAAATTTCAGCCCTGTTGCAGACGAAAATGTTATCGAGATTATGAAAAATAGAAATCTGCTATAAAATATATCGAGTTGATAAAGTAATATAGGACGTCCTTTGTCTCACAACATCAATGGATTATCGTGTTAACAACATTTCTTTCGCCGAAGAGGGAATAAAGAAAATTGATTGGGCGGAAGCTCATATGCCTGTACTAACTGCCTTAAGACGAAAATATCAGAAGATTAGACCACTCGAAGGAGTTAGAGTTGCTGGTTGTTTGCATGTAACAAAAGAAACTGGAGTATTAGTAAGAACGCTTAAGACAGCAGGAGCAGAACTATCGTGGTGTGGATGTAATCCCCTGAGTACTCAGGATGATGTTGCAGCTTCGTTGGTTAAGGATGAAAATGTATCAGTTTTTGCTAGTCGTGGTGTTTCAACAAAACAATACTATGATGATATTCATTCCGTAATAAAATTTGGCCCCAATGTCACAGTTGACGATGGTGCAGATCTCATAGTGGAAATGCACAAGAATATAAGCAAATCTAAACCGATCATATATGGCGGTACCGAAGAGACTACCACAGGAGTTATTAGGTTACGTGCAATGCAAAAGTCATCCAAACTATTGTATCCGATAATTGCAGTCAATGATGCAGAAACTAAGCATGATTTTGACAATATTTATGGAACAGGTCAGTCGGCTATCGATGGAATTATCAGAGCGACGAATATATTGTTCTCAGGGAAGAACGTAGTCGTAGCAGGATATGGGCATGTTGGTAAGGGAATTGCAAGAAATGCTTCAGGCATTGGTGCTAATGTTACAATTACGGAAGTGGATCCAATTGCCGCTTTGAAGGCAAAGCTAGATGGATACTCTGTGGCACCTATGATAAAGGCGGCTGAATTTGGTGAAGTATTTATAACTACTACTGGATGCAAAGATGTAATCACGGAAAAAGACATTGGTAGAATGAAAGATGGGGCTATATTAGCAAATGCTGGTCATTTCAATGTAGAAATCTCTATTTCAGCACTAGATGATCAATCTACTGACAAAAGACAGATAAATAAGGACACCGTTCAATACAATTTAAGGAATGGTAACAGAGTTTATTTAATAGGAGAAGGGAGGTTGGTAAACTTGGCAGCCGCCGAAGGTCACCCATCTGAAGTCATGGATATGAGTTTCGCCAACCAGTTTTTGTCTGTTATAAGACTTGTTCAATCAGCGGGTAATTTGAAGCCACTAGTCTACAATATTGACAGAAGTCAGGATCAAGAAATTGCGATGGCCAAACTGGAAGCCATGGGCATAGAAATAGACAGGCTTTCCCCCGAACAAAAGACCTATCTAGAAGGATTTAGCGAAGGTACATGATGGCTCTTCAAGTATTACGCGCTTTTTATTTAGACGTGATCTAAATACGACCCTCAGCTTAATCAGATAAATTTAATAAAATTCTACTTAACATGATTAATCAAATATCAAGAATCTATTAACATCGGTATATCTGAAAGTGTAAATACTTCCATTTACAATCTCTCATATTTGGCAGGATGGGTAGTCCAGCTTGGTTAGGATACCTGTTTCACACACAGGTGGTCGAGAGTTCAAATCTCTCCCCATCCACACAACAAATTATAGACATCAAATATTAGTTAATCTATACTAGCTTGTGATCAACATTGATACGAATACCACTAGCGTAATTCCGAGAAATATTTTGGTGATATTCATTGATTTATCAAGCGCAGAAGAATAATCATCAAATTGGTCTTTTCCCATCACTCTAATATTTGATTCTGCTAATAGCAATTCAAAGCTAGCTAAGCCGGTCTTTTGTATTGATTTTTTTGATACTTGAAGATACATTTCTGCAACCTTGTCAGGCTTACTTACATTACCTAATGCATAGTAACCTTGTCGTGTTCTCTTGCCTGAGGTCGAATGCGTATCAGAAGTGCAAACTTCAATCATCTTTATCCCGTTATTGCTCAACGTTGAAATGATATGCTCATGAATACCATTTTGCATATTGTTTGAATCTGCCCAACCCAATACATATCTTTTTTCCGCGACTTCTATAACTAATGCTGCAATACCAGACTGCCCTAGATCTTCGATCGCTCGTACGTTGTTGTAATAAATATCATCTGAATTTGCAAAACCGATTTTAAATGAATGTTGTTTCGCGTTCTTCAATACTTTCATGCACTGTTTTGTAGCTGATACTAGATTATCACAATCCGCTTTAGTCAGATGATCTCCTAATGAATTATGACTGTCAATGATAAGAAGATAGTTAAAACCAAGTTGAGAAGAATACTGCTCTATCTCTAAACGTACGCTGTTTGGCACATCCTCCATTCCTTTAGGCGCCAATGAAAGAATAACCACAGCAGTATTGCCAAATGCAATTCCTGTTGCACTACTTTCTCTGATTTTAAATTGAACTGGAACTGTACAGGTATTACCCCTTTCCAATACCTCTGCCTTAGAGAGAGTTCCAATATAACGTTCTATTTCTTTTTTAGAAGGAATGTTGAGTGAATGATCTGATACGCTATGCATAACTAATGCATTTTTAGAAAATAAAGTAAACAACACATAAGGCAAATTACTTCCTCCAACTGGATTAAATGGACCAGGATGCACTTCTGGCAGAATAATAGATATTTGATCGGAATTTGCAACGTTGAATTTGACAATATATGTCTTGATAACTTTGTTGTGAGCTTTCGATTCTGAAATTTTCTCCATCCTTTCAGCCTTACTTTCGGTCCATGCGGCAAGGAATGCTTGCAGGATTTCGAATGTACTTTTTACTGCAGGTCTTCCAGCTCTATCTGCAATAAACGTCCATGAGATACTGATTATTACAAATGCGAAACCAAATCCAAGGCCGACTGGATGTATTAAGACATTCAAATAATAAGAAAAAGAGTATTCAAAAGCAAAAAGAAGGATTAAGGGCTGAATAAAAGAGGCTGCTATAGCCCTACTATACTGCGCACCGAAAACTGACCTAAATATACCTATACGCAAGCCGCAAGCTAATAACATTCCTTCAATAATATAGTAGTTGATTGAACTTCCACTTTTTGAAAACAGTAAATCAGCAGTTAACCCAAGTGTAATTGTGAGAAGCCAAAGAAGGTTGGCGAAAGCTGAGATATGGAAAACTTTTGAAATTTTATTTAGAGGTGTTCGATGAAGAGCAATAAAGTCCAAAAAATTTGCAGCTGTTAATGCTGCTTGTCCAATCAACATTGAATAAAGTAAGTGAATTTGATCTACTGGATAATTGTGATAGATCTGTATAATATATACAATAATTGATCCAAATAAGAGAGAGAGAATGTAAGAGATTTTATATGAAGAAGGATTTATTCTTGTTAAAGACCAACGTCTATGAATATTAGATACGCTATCCGGCGTTGTATTAGACATCAAACATTCATTGTCAACCTAATGTAGGACTGGAAATATAATTCTGATTAAAACTGAAACTCCAATTAGTCCTCCAGTAATAGCCAATACAATTTCTGGCTTAACCTTTACACCTCTTGTCTCATCTTCAAAGAATCTCAATAATCCGGCACTTGAAGCAGGTAAAGGTGCATTCTTCTTTTTACTACTCATTTCAAATAAATCTATATTGTGTGTCATAAATATATTTCGTTAGTTAGAAATGCTGCATCTTTCCTGATTGTAGCATTGAAAAGTATCACAGCACTTTAGATCATGTCTCTTCATAGATTCTTTGACGGATTCTAATTCAAATGCGTAATATGCACGAGAGTAATACATTCGGGCAAGGCTTAATAATAAGAGATGAGAAGATTAATTTACCAAAAGATGGCGGTTATATGCAAAAAATGTGGTCTGCCAGACGATTTATGTGCATGTGGAGAACTTGACAAAGAAGATACGAGAATCGTGGTCCGTTTAGAAACAAGACGTTTTTCAAAAACAACAACAATGATCGAAGGTATCGATCCAAAGCTCAGTGATATTCAACATATAGTTAAAGATTTGAAGAGTAAGTTCGCATGTGGAGGGACAGCAAAGGACGGTTTCATAATGCTACAAGGCGATCACAAAGATGATGTCAAAGGATATCTAATCAAGATGGGTTTTAACGAATCTGCGATCGAGGTTCAATGATTAGTTGGCAATAAGATAAGAAAGACCAATCGATTGTAATTATAGAAAAGAATACTAATATTTTCCTATAAGTGTTATAGCTTCAATATTTACCTTTAAACGAAGGCATTTAAGCCGGCCGGCTGAAATCCCGCTTAATGCACAAACCCGTCAGATCCAAAAGGAAACAGACATCAAATCTTGATGGAATGATCCGGATAGCAGCAAATATGCAGAAAAGCATGGCCACGGGACGTTCAAGTTATGTAGAGATGAGAGCAGCAAGTAGGATGGTTGCTCATAACATGAGACTAAAGATAAATTCAATAAAATCTCTTACGAGTGGAAGGAAATACTCGGAATTAGCAACAATTTTTCCAACATTGTCGAGCGGATATGAATTTACGCTTACGCCAAACGGAATTCTCAAACGAAATGATCTCGAAGAGCTCCTATCCCTAGATTCAGATATTGCTCTCCTACTTACTTCGATAGAAGATACTTTAAAGATTGACGGTCAAGCAGATTTGAAACATCAATTGGATGCTTTGAAAGAGTTCTTAGATAAAAGAAAAATGCTGATAGAAACCCTTAAAGCTTAAGGTGCATTTTCAAACCTTTGTACCTGTTCCTAATAGTAACTTCTGTTACTCCGGCTGCTTCTGCGACATCCTTCTGTGTCTTGTTCTCACCATTCATCACGCAGGCCACATATAAGGCTGCAGCTGCTAAACCCATAGGATCTTTGCCAGCAGAAATCTTTCCTTCTTCTGCTTTCTTTAGTATTTCAAGAGCCTTACGTTTTGTTTTTTCTGAAAGGCCTGCTTTGCTTGCAATCCTAGCAACACATTTTACTGGATCTACCACTGGCATTTTAAGATCTAGCTCTCTAATCAGTAACCTATAGCATCTTGCAACATCCTTTTTCTTAATATTACTTGCATTAGCAATATCTTTTAATGTCCTTGGTGTTTCGGTATCCCGACAGGCAGCATAAAGTGCAGCTGCGACTAAGGCCGAAATGGATCGACCTCTTACCAGTCCTTTTTCAAGGGCTTTTCTATAAACATAAGCGGCCTTTTCGATCACGGCATCACCTACTGCAAGCTTATCCTTTAACCTATCTAGTTCACTAAACGCTTGTCTAAAGTTCCGATCGACCGGCTCATGAACCTGACTTCTGCTATCCCAGGTTCTTAACCTTTCGATCGTACTTTTCATAGATGCAGATAATGGTTTCCCTGAGGCATCCTTGTCAACTGGTCCAATAATAGTTGCAAGACCCATATCGTGCATGGCAAGTGATGTTGGAATTCCTGCACGGCTCCTATCTTCATGTTCTTCTTTGGAAAAAGCGCGCCATTCAGGCCCCATTTCTTCTATTCTTTCGGTAACTACAAAACCGCAATTTCCACAGAACATTTCGCCACTTGAATTATCAGTAACCATTGGCCCCTTTCCACAGCGGGGACATCTATTATTAAACATCGAAATGTCTTTTACCAATCTCACCACAAAATTTTAGACGGCTATCGCCATCTAATATAAATATTTTGTTTTAATATTTAAAGATTATGATTGAACTATTCTCTTTTTTTAAGGTTAATGAACCTTATGTGATATCGGTATTTCATAGTATAATCGCGTTTGGTTCTTCAAATTGTCGACAAGATTGCTTACAGAGTGAGATCCAAGTTCAAAATATTAATTAAAGGTCAATGTAAAATAGGTTCTAATGCAAGGCACAGGTAAAATTCCTCGATGGATAGTCGAAAACGATCCAAGTTGGGAGAAATCAATTGACTCTAATCCTCAAGTTCAAAAATGGATTAAAAAGGGAACTAATATTCAAGCCGTTTCTACACCGACCAGTATTTGTTGTAACATAATAGGTGAGACTAGTGACGATGCAAGCATATTATCAAATCCGTTGTACAGTTTCATAAGACAGAACAAGCGTGAAACTTTGATAGGTACTGATCTTACCAAGTACCTTTCAAGCATTTATTTAAACCCTAGGATAAGTGAATCGGCCAGGTTTGATATTACTCGAAATATGTTCTTTAAATCACATGGAAGTCAGTTCTGATTAATGAACATTGCCAGTAGCAAAGTCGAAGCACAGAAGTCAACGCTTTAAGACTTTGCAAGGGTATTGAGCCGCTAAAACCCTGTTATCAACATTATGACTCCTCCGAAGAATGCTGGAATCGATATAATGAACAATTATCGTAATTGAAAATGAATATATTAATGAACAATATAATTTCTTCGTGCAAAGATTGCTTGCTGTTTTTTTAATTATAAGCTCTCCTTTAATATTTTCTATAAATATACCAATAAATGCCCAAACCCAGACTTTAAAGAAAGGTGCATTTGTCGATCAAGTAAATTTTATTCATTATCTTGATGAAAACTTGGCTCTTCAAGATCTAAAGGCTGGTAAGATTGATACCTATTTTGCTAATATACCATTACAAGCAGTGTCAGATGCACAGAGTGATCCCACACTTAACGTATATCAAACAACGGGAGAATTTTCAGATCTCTTATTAAATCCAGCACCGGCAAAAGCCTCTTCTGGAGACTTAAACCCATTTTCAATAAGACAAGTCCGATTTGCCATGAATTATTTAGTTGATAGAGATTTTGTAGTCAATGAGATTTTGAAAGGCTATGGGACTCCACTGATGGATCCATTTGGAATATATTCTCCCGAGTATCTCAATGTAATTAATACAGTACAGTCATTCGGATTTAGACACAGTCCAGAGATAGCACAAAAGTTGATATCTGATGCTATGTTGCGTGCTGGTGCAATGCAGGACAGTAATGGTAAGTGGATATACAATGGCAAAGCAGTTACACTTAAAATCCTAATTCGCAGTGACATTGATTACAGAAAGTCTATTGGTGAAGCTGTGGCTTCCGATCTAGAAAAAATAGGATTCACTGTAGTAAGGGATTATGGAGATTTGAACAAGGCAAATGCTGTTGTCTATGGTTCTGACCCACAAGACTTAAAATGGAACATCTATCCAGAAGGGTTTGCGTCGTCAGCTTTCGCAAAGTATAACCCTGCATCACCTGCTCAGATGTATGCCCCCTGGTATTCGAGAATGCCTGGAAGCCAAAATCCAGCGTTCTGGAATTATAAAAATTCTACATTGGACAAGATTACCCAAAAAATTGTTTTTGGAAACTTCAGCTCCGAGGCCGAACGCAACAATCTTTTGAGAAGTGCCGTAAAAGATGGAATACAAGAATCCGTAAGGGTTTTCATTGCTACCAACATTGATCCCTATATAGCCACCAAGAATGTCAAAGGACTGATAAATGACTTTGGCGCAGGAATAACAAGTAGATTATCTCCAGTCAATAGCAGATTGGCGAACAACAGTACGACGCTCAATATAGGTATGAAGGAAATCTATGTAGGAGCATGGAATAATATTGCTGGTTTTAGTGACCGATACGCTGTGATTGAAGCTGCGGATCTAACTGATCCTGCAGTCATTGTTCATCCTTACAACGGCGAAGTAATCCCATTCCGCACACCTTGGACCGATATTCAAACAAATGGACCTCATGGTAAACTTTCAGTCGCCCCTGGTACTATCATCTGGGATCCAATAAACCAACATTGGAAGAAGGTTGGAAGCAATAATGGTAATAATTCCACAGCAGTTAGCAAAGTGACATATGATTTGATCTATAGCCGATGGCACAATGGAGTTATGATGGATAAGAATGATTTGCTTTATTCATCATATTTTGGACATCAGTGGGGGACAAATACAGGACGCGGCGACAAAACAATAGACTCAGAGTATACTAGTCAAGCCGCTCAGGCCATCAAATATGATAAAGGGATAAGGTTTATCTCTGATAATAAAGTAGAATCATACCTCGATTTTTGGCACTTTGATAAAAAAGAAATCGCAGGGGCAGGAACAGTGTGGGCTTCAGAACCCTGGGAAATAACCGCAGCTAGTGAACGTCTCGTTGAGAATGGCGTGTTTGCTTTCTCAAAAACAGACTCAACTTCAAAAAGCATAGACTGGCTTTCTTTGATTGTTCCGTCACATGCAAATGCAATAAAAGATGAACTTCAAAAGATGAAGGCTGAGGGATACGTGCCAATCGCATTGAGAGATACTGTAACTGTGGATGACGCAAAGAAAAGATATGATGCAAGTATTAATTGGATAACGCAACACAATAATGCGATAATAGGCAACGGTCCATTTTACCTTGATAATTATAATCCTGCTGGCGGAGTCATTACAATTAAAGCTTTCCGCGACAATTCATATCCATTCTATGCAGGATATTGGAATAAGTACGAACATCCAAAGTTAGCTTCGATTGAAAATGTCAATGAACTTCCCAGAATTCTGCATATTGGTCAACCGATGAATATGATGCTAAGAGTCAATGTAGATGGGAAACCAAGTAATAATGCTACGGTAAACTATTACCTATCTAATAGTGAAGGAAATGTTGTTGTAAGTGGATCGGGCAAACCTATGAACAATAGAATTGGTAGCTATTCAATTAATCTTAATAGTAGCGAAACTAATAAACTATCTAATGGTCCGGCGACTTTGAAAATATTTGCCAGCAGTTTTGACGCATACAAACCGGCTATAATTACGAGGCTTGTTATAGCCGTAAGAACCTCTGGTACAACACATCAATGAATTATAGAGGGAAACCCAACATATTTACAAGACCCAATTAGATAACACTATTTTATAATAATAATTTCCCACCAATTAACATTTATTCAGATTGTTTGTGCTAGACGATAAGTTAACAGAACCTATGTTAACTTATATCTAACGAATACATCAGCTTCATCGTATACTTCTACATGTGATTTTGGTATTTTGTATTGATTATGTGCACCTTGCGTCAATGTTTTCCTTTTTATCACAACTCATAACTATCCTTTTAGTATAGAAATGGTTTACTGACAATTGGTTATTATAATAGAGAAAACCTTTAACAGGCACTGGGAATGGGATTCAAGAGGTTCTTACTTCTTCGGTTGGTAAGGATGATTATTACCTTAAGCGCAGTCCTTTTGATAACCATCGCCTTACTCGGAGCCACTATGGACGATATTCTTAAGCGTAATGTACAACTAGGCGTTATAGAACAAGTCAGCCAAAATGCAAAATTAAACAGCAGTTTTAAGAATCAGCAAGAGCAACAAAGATATGTCACCAATCAAATAAATGCGAGAATCCATGCACAAGGACTTGACGAGCCTTGGTATTCGCCCAAATCGCTAGGTACAAAGTTCTTCAAGACCTTGACATTGGATCTTGGCAATGCACTGTTCTTGACTAGTGATTCCGGCTCTGGAAAAGTCAGTAATATAATATTGGAAAGATTACCTTACACGGCATTACTGTTCACAACATCTACTATTATAATTTTGTTAATTGGTCTGTATCTCGGGTCGTATTCTGCTAGCAAAATTGGATCGTTTCTTGACAAGTTTACTTCGTCATCTGCTATATTCAGTATAAGCATACCAACTTTTTTTCTGGGTATGTTGATGATCATTGTCTTTGCATTTGTTTTGCACATATTCCCCTCAAGATCCATTCCTCTAACAAATCCTAGCGATCCATATTATGTAGTTGACCTCTTATATCATATGATATTACCGCTAATTACTGTAGTTTTGGTTGGTTTTGGTAGCTGGGCTTATACAGTTCGCTACTATGTTATTAATGTATTCAATGAAGACTTCATCGCCGCTAAAAGAGCACAAGGCATCTCAGAAAGAAGGATAACCTATTCACATGCTTTAAAAAACGCGGCTCCACCAACCTTTCTGTCAGCCGCATTGGCCTTATCCGGTTCAATTACAGGTTCGCTTCTTGTTGAAATAGTATTTAATTGGCCAGGAATGGGTCTGCTTGCCTTCCGCGCCATTAGTGTAATGGATATACCAATAATAATAGGTCTGACGTATGTTACAACACTAATCTTTGTTATCACTATATTCGTCGTTGACTTAATGTCTCAGTACTTTGATCCTCGCGTGAAGGTAGGATGAGCATTAAAACAATATTAAAACCTGGCTTTTTAAACACGTTTGGAAGATTAAAAAGTGGGATAGCTGGCGTTACCGTACTTATCTTACTAATTGGCATATCAATATACGCTGCCACTTCTATACCATTAGACTCATTTAGACAGTGGAACAATCCAAACTACTGGATAAAATATCCTAAATCAGCCATGCCGGCATGGACAAATATTTTTGCTTCGAAAAAGGAGCCAGAACAGATGATAATGGACAATGCCATTGTGACGCAGGGATCCGATCAAGGCGTCAAAAATATAACATATACATACAAATTTCCTTTTAATTACGACTTTTTCCCCGACGATTTCATGTTAAGCTATGCATTAGAATATGGCTCTACACCTCCCATATTTGATGTTCAATTAACTAGGCCAGATGGAGAATCCTTCGACTTGATTTCATCGTCATTACCGTCGCCGCAGAACAACCACTATATTTTCAAAGATACTCTTTTTTCAACTGAAAATCAAATACACGAGAATCTTCAAAATTACATCAACGAATACTCTTACAACGTAGATCCGACAAAACCAGAAGTAATGTTATTCTCTGCAAAGAACAATCAAAATGTGTTAAAAGGAATCTACACCTTGAGGCTAACATTCTCATTTTTTGACGAAAATGGAGCTGACAGGGTTCTCAATTCTGAATTTATCCTTGGTGGCAAGGTATTTGGTTTATTAGGAACGGATGAGATGCGTCATGACTTGTCAATAGGCATTATTTGGGGAACCCCTGTAGCCTTATTCATTGGATTGTCTGTGGCGATAGCATCTACGTTTATAGGATTAATCTATGGTCTAACCGCTGCCTACAAGGGCAAGAAAACAGAACCAACCTTAATGATGATAGTACAGATTATAATCAATATCCCTGTCCTGTTTATTTTAATCGTACTTGCGATAACAGTAGGACGGAGTATCTTTCTGATAGTCGGATTTTTTACTTTATTTGGTTGGGTAGGAATGGCTTTAATCAGTCGTAGTATGGGACTGCAGATAAAGTCTTATGCATATGTTGAAGCAGCGAAGTTGTTGGGAGAATCTGACATAAAAATAGTCTTCAGGCATATAATCCCGCAGCTATTACCCTTTGCTTTTGCTACTATAGCGTTGTCCGTCCCTTCTGCTATTTTAGGAGAGGCTGGGTTGAGCTTCATTGGTCTTGGAGATCCTACAATTCCTACTTGGGGCCAGATATTGCACGATGCACAGTCTTCAGACGCTGCTGCGCGGGGAATGTGGTGGTGGATAATGCCACCCGGAGTGATGATAGGAATCACAGCCGCAGCATTTGTTCTGATTTCTCGCGCTTTAGAATCTATAGTCAACCCTAGAATGAAAAAAATCTAAGAATAGATCTTAACCAAACAGTCTTATCTTTTCGAGCATAGAATCTGAAAGCTTTATAGTGTATGCAGATGCGTCATCTGATGAAAGTTCTGAAAGTCGTTCCAAAAATTTGGTTTTATCCCTACTTCGTTCGTATAAGCCACCGGACTCCTTTATACAAAGAGGAAACTTTTGCATTCTGGCACCAATCCCATTTAAATGGTTAATGAATGATCTATATTTATTGGGATCATACCAATCTAATCCCTTCTCTTCACAATATGCGATCCACACATCAATAGTGTTTTGGAAGAAGGCCTTACTACGCAGTTCTTCGAGCGTCAATGTCGTTTTCAGAAACTATGAGTCGATATTCTTTTATTAAGCTTCTCCTAGAAAAACTTAAACAACATTCCCCTCTGTTACGATTTCTAACTCCATTGCATTTCCATTTCTGTCAAATGCGCCTATAGTCGTATCTATGTATGGGTAGCTGATAATCACCGAGACCAGGCCGTAATAATTATTTAGATCTTCAAGAGATGGCCTGTTAGAACCGCCAGGGTGAGAATGGGCGGTGCCTATATATGAAAGGTCGAAAGGTAAATCATAAGTCGGAAACCCAGAGTAGTAAGGACCATGTGATGAAAATGGAGGTATTATTAAGCCATCTATGATGATTTGATTTTTCTTGCTTTTTCCTTGTAAAATCAAAATCCCTTCGTTTGGGTGCCATGTCCTAGCATATGTGATAATTCCGTCAGCAGCCTGTCGAGTCATTAGAACTTGTTTATTTCTTGTAGGTTGAGTATTACCCTTATTTTTAGTCCTAAAGAACAATACTCAACTCTTGCGAAAGTTTTATTTTAACATTGATTCAATAAATAGGATAAATAATAAAAGTATAAAAATCAACATTGGCCTATAAATTCGTAATTTAGCGAGTTATACATTTTACAACAAATAGGAATAGATAATAATGAGGTCATACGTACCAATTTTTTACATGTTAGGAAGGATCAATGATAATAGCATACTTTTTCAGAGGGGAATAGTCGGTAACGATGACGACGGGACTCCGTTGCTTATCAATGAGAAAGGGGAAGGTTATAGAGTAAACGATACAGCGATATCATTGTGGAATATGTGTAATGGTATAACATTTCAGGAGTTTGTTTATGAAGTACTTCGTATATCTAACGACGATGAATCGAATGTAAAGCAATCGCTTTTGAAGATGCTCAGACAGCTCAAGAAGGCTTCGGTCATAGAAATTAAAAAACTAAAAGAAAATCCGGTTATTTCTTTTTAATCATGTCAAAAAAATAAATATCAATACAAGTTTTCTTATGTGATTTAATGCTGATCTGCTGGATGGAGGATGTTCACAAATCGACGTGATAAGCATGGAAATTGTCACTCATATTCGGCTTTGTCAATCAGCAACTATCGAGACTGATTATAAGTTATAATTTCTGCTAGGTGTGCTTATGTGTGTATTCTTCAAAATGCTTGAAAAACTATCTTTAGGTTCGTTCAATTGATGCTAGTTAAAACGATACAGTGTCATAAACAAGCATACGTATTTGAATCAGGGAATGTATTTGTTTTGGTACTGGCAATCAGGACAGGAACAGAATGCGGCAAAGTCATATACTCTATAGGATCGGCAGTAGCGAACAAATAAAGGATAATACCACGCAGCTCTTTACCGTCGGCGGCAATGAAATTGTGGTAGGAAGAAAAAATGGAAAATTATTTGCCTTCAATAATTCTTGTCCACATAGAGGAGCTTCACTTTCAAAAGGAGAATTGAAAGGAGATAATATAATATGTTATATGCATGATTACGAGTTCAATGTTTTTACAGGAAAATTGGAGAATATGAAATCATGGAAGAAAGAAGAAACATGGATAGAGCAGAATCCAGAATGGAGGAAGGCAGGGGAATTAGTCTTGTATCCAATAAACGAGAAGAACGGAAATGTATTTATATATATTTGAATTATTATAGTAACGTATTATTACTACCGACTCTCGTTCTGATATCTTGTTGTCTTGTTCATCTTCACTTCCTTTAACAAAAATTTTTGTTATTTAATTGATAATGCTATCTTTTTTAATAGCTTAATACAAGGAATCTGTTGAATCATGACTACTAATTGTTCTGTTCTACTACTCGAATTAGGACTTGCAGCATTTGATGAAAATAATCATTTGATTACTTCAAAGAAATTTGATAATCCAATTCAGTCCTATCGTTTATTAAAAAGTGGTGAAAATTCTATGGAACTTAAGGATCTTATTGAAAGGATACGTTCCTTCGATTACATATCAGTAAACGATCCGAATATTGCATATCTACTACAAGAATCTGGCTTAAATGCCCATATGATGAAACAAGAAGAGCAAAACGAGATTCAAAATACAAAACCCGCCTATATCGTGCAATCTAACCTAGCGAATAACGAAATTAATGCCATGCAGGCACTTAGAAATTTTGCTATCGAATTTTCCTCAGTTAGGATAAAAGAAGCTTCTGAAAAACTAGATCTTCACATAATACAATCTATTAATGCTTTGGATGAACTGGATAAAATAATCAACGTTATAGGAGCTAGAATGCGCGAATGGTATGGTTTACACTTTCCAGAGCTTGACAATTTGATCCAAAGCCTTGTTGCATACGCAGAAATCGTGACAAAGGCTGGTTTAAGACAAAATCTTACAATGCAAATAATAGAAAACGCCGGTATGCATGATAGAAAAGCAGAGATAATAATGGATGCTGCAAAAAGGAGTAAGGGAGGTGATATCACTACGGAGAACCTTGTGATGGTAAAAAAAATTGCACAACAAATTGTGTCCCAGTCTGAATTGCGCAGGATTTTAGCTGACCACATTGAAATTGCAATGGAGCTCGTTGCTCCAAATGTAAAGAACTTATTGACAGCTTCAGTTGGAGCAAGGATTATTGCCAAAGCAGGAAGTTTAAGTAGATTGGCTATCTTGCCAGCAAGTACAATTCAGGTTCTGGGCGCTGAGAAGGCTTTATTTAGAGCTCTTAAGACTGGGACGAGACCTCCAAAACATGGTCTTATCTTTCAGCACCCATTAATTCATTCAGCCCCAAAATGGCAGCGAGGTAAAATTGCAAGGGCCATTGCATCGAAAGTTGCAATTGCGGCACGAATTGATATATACCGCCATTCAGAAAAAGATTCCTCTATTTCAGAGCGCTTGGAAAAGCGAATTAAAGAAATTCAAGAAAAATATAAGGAACCACGGTTGGACAAAAATAGAAGTAGAAATTATCAAACAGAACGCAGACAAAAGCAATTTACTTCCTTCGGAAGAGATAAGCGGGACAAAAATAATAGGAAAAATAGAAAAAAGTTTGGGAAGCGACGTTATTAGATAAAGTCGAAAAATTCTAAGCAATAGTTTTGCCTCATTAACTAGATGATGCACACAGATAATATAGTGTCTTAAGATATACGGTATTGTTTGGTACAAGTGTCAGACAATAGACAGAACGCTCCTAATAAATACGAAGCCTCAGATTTTGGTGGTATTAGATGGATGGTAATTGATGGCGAGAAACATCTTGCAACCTTAAATCTGGTTACAGGTAATAATGTATATGGTGAAAAGTTAGTCAAGCATAAAAAAGATGAATATAGAATATGGGATCCATATAGAAGTAAACTTGCAGGTGCTCTTAAAAAAGGACTGAGAAATCTGCCCATAAGTAATGGAACAAAGGTCTTATATCTAGGTGCTTCGACGGGTACCACTGTAAGCCATATCTCCGACATGATCGGCTTCAATGGTATTGTTTTTGCAGTGGAACCAGCAGTAAGAGTGGCAAGGGAGCTAATCGAGAACGTCGCATCTAAGAGAAGAAATGTAGTTCCCATAGTTGAAGATGCAAGAAAACCTCAATCATACTTTTCAGTCTTCGGAAAGGTAGATGTTGTATACTGTGATATTGCACAATCCGATCAAACTGATATTGCAATAGGAAATTGCCATGCTTATTTGAAACCAGAAGGTGCAATCCTGATAATTATCAAAACAAGAAGCATTGATGTCACTATGGACCCTAAAGCCGTGATAGCTCAAGAGGCAAAGCGATTAGAGAAGAACGGCTTCCTTATCGATCAAATCATTAATTTGGACCCATTTGATAAAGATCATGGCATGATATATGCTATCTATCATCCAAATTGAATTGAGTTATTTCATAATTTGATATTTCTTGGAGCATGTCTCTTAGTGGCCTCCAAGATTTTCTTGCAAACTGTGGGGCACACTTGTATTCTGACACCCAATTTCTGATAAATCGCATTGTTTTCTCATCCGACGGATATCCACTACCTATATTACAATGGGTCTTACGAATTTTTTGAATTTCCCCGTCTCTAACAATTTTGGCTATGATTGATGCTGCAGATACAACTATATTCAACTTATCAGCGTGGTGCATCGAATACAATTTTGATTTGGACGTCAAAAGACGAGATTCGATATAACTCTTGTATCGGAGAGGATTTATGTCACAGGAATCTACATAAACCTTATCGGCTTTTATGTTATCAATGACGTGAGCCATAGCCTGACCTTCTAACTTATTCAATCCTTTGGAAAAAACATTTTCGTCTATTACACTACAATCAATCTTGTAGATGCAAAGAGAATCGACCATTTCAAAGATGATCGCAAATAGACTGGCACGGGCTTTAGCAGACAGCATTTTCGAATCTCTAACGCCTATTTGATACAAATCAACAATCCTCTCTTGCTTTATACTTATTCCTGCTACTACCAATGGGCCAATAATTGATCCTCGTCCTGCTTCGTCGACCCCTCCTATCAAAACATCTTTATCGTGTGGTATCGCCTCCAAATACGCCGTTCGTCCTGTTTAGATTTATACTACGATGAGTAATATTATTGATTGCGTTTGTTCTGAATATATCCATTCTATTTAACTAGCCGCTAGCTTGCTGGTTCATAATGGAATTGTCAGTGTTCA
>JBEVTH010000026.1:0-1461 GCA_041156085.1 Candidatus Nitrososphaera maunauluensis | reverse complement strand
GTAAAGGTGCATAATCCTTTCTTGATTGATATGTTTAACAAAAATAGTATCCCTGTTATTGCTATGGCGGAGAAAGAAATAGTCGAAATCCTAGAAGGAAACACAAGATTATTAATTCCAGCTTTATCACTCACTGAGAATATTCCACCCAAAGATCCAGCTTTCTTTAACCCTTCGGCCAAATTGAGTCGTGATATGTCTATCCTTGCTTACAGAGCATTTCTAGAAGATACAAGCAACAAGAAGAGAACGTTTGCAGATTCATTCAGTGGGATTGGTGCAAGAGGACTGCGGGTTGCTGTAGAGGTTCCAGAAATGGAAGAAGTGTATATGAATGATATAAATCCCCTTGCAATAGGGTTGTCAAGAAAAGCTGCAGAATTAAACACCGTCATAAGAAAATGCAATTTTTCAGTAAATGAAGTATGCAAGTTCTTGATAACACATCCAACGAGAAATGAACAGAGATTTGGAGTAGTTGACTTGGATCCTTTTGGGTCCCCTGCCCAATATATTGACTGTCTATTAAGATCAGTACTTGATTCAGGGTTAGTTTCCGTTACCGCGACAGATACAGCCGTGTTAAGTGGAGTATACCACGATGTTTGTTTCCGTAAGTATTATGGAAGACCTATTAATAACCACTATGCAAATGAAACAGCCATTCGACTCATTATATCTTTAATAGCATTGACTGCAGCAAGGTTGGATTTGAGTATATATCCACTATATGTCCATAGTTATTTACATTATATTAGAATATATATCAAGGTTAAATTAAGTAGTAGTCGAGCAAACAATGTTTATTGTGATCTGGGCTTCCTACGACACTGTTTTAAGTGCGGAAATAGAGAGGTAATAAAGGAATATCGTAGATCAGAAATTTGCGATGTGTGTGGAAATAATGTTAGGATAGGCGGGCAGCTATGGATAAACAAACTATTTGACAAAAATCTTATCAACAAAATGATAAATCATAATATGAAAACTAGCAAGAATAAAAATTACGATTATATAAATAAGGTTTTATCTATATGTCTAAATGAGAATGATGACATCGCCTATTATTTCCTCGTAGACGAGATTGCCTCCAAATTAAAAACTAGTCCACTCTCGGTTCAAAAAGTTATCGAAAAGCTATCATCTGTAGGTTACAAAGCATCAAAAGTTAGCATAAATTCGCGGGCATTTAAAACTAATGCAAGAATAGACGAAATGTTGAATCTTCTTCGATGAAACGACTAAAGAAACCATCCAAACTTCACTTTAATAATAAAAGAAGGAGGACTAAGACTAACCGCTAGCGCTTCACATTTAGCAAATCGAATAGTAATTCAAAACACCCTGCTCATAAACCAACTCTTGTTTTTTACTTTTATTTTATTTCTGGTTATAAAAGTCATATTGTATCCAATTGTATCTACTTTTGAGCTGCACAGTATAGCACCTTATTTCAAACCA
>JBEVTH010000025.1:0-19469 GCA_041156085.1 Candidatus Nitrososphaera maunauluensis | reverse complement strand
AATAAGGTTTATGATATTCTTAATTATGGATGGAGGTTAAGTTAACAGAGCCAATTAAAATATGTTAATATTATTATACATTATAGTACTTAATATCTCTGCATTGTAATATTTAAGTTTAATACTACTATTAGATAGTATTTATATTACGTGTTTGGAGGATATTTTAGTAATGGTGTTTTTAGAGGTTAAAGACCTACACGCTAATATTGAGGGAAAACAAATTCTGACAGGACTGAGTTTAAACGTTGACAAAGGAGATGTCCATGCACTTATGGGTCCCAATGGTTCAGGCAAGAGCACTTTTGCAAATGTACTACTAGGTCATCCAAAATATACAATTACATCTGGAGATATACTTGTCAAAGGACAAAGCATTCTAGATCTATCGACTGATGAACGATCAAAGAAAGGAATATTTCTCGGCTTCCAATATCCAATCGAAATTTCTGGTGTAGGATACAGCCATTTTTTAAGAAATGCTTACAACACATTAAGTAAATCATTAGGCCAAGAGCAGAAGAATAGAGAAGTTTTCTTAACTGTCAGAGAATTCCATGAATATGTAAAAAGAAATCTAGACTATGTCGGACTTGACCCATCGTTTCTTAGCAGATACCTTAACGAAGGATTTTCTGGTGGAGAGAAAAAAAGATCAGAGGTGATGCAAATGCTAGTTCTAAAACCGAACATCGCAATTCTTGACGAACCAGATTCTGGTCTTGATATAGATTCAGTAAAGGCTGTAGCAGAGGCAATTAATAAATTGATTATGACAGGTGCAGGTGTAATTGTAATCACTCACTACGCTAGAATCCTAAGGTATCTTACAAAGCTAGACCATGTTCATGTCATATCGCGAGGAAAGATTATCAAATCAGGAGGCAAAGAGTTATCTGAAGAGCTTGAATCTAAGGGTTATGGTTGGCTCGGCTTAGAGGATAAATGACATATTACCATTTTACTTGAGTGGTTTGGTGGTAGATTAGGTTTTTTGATCTAGTTTTAAATATGGTTTTAGATTCTTCGTTCATTAAATGAATTCTAATGAAGAGACAGGACAGTTAACAAAAACATCATCATCATCATTATATCTAAATTTCTCGTTCTTTAAAGTGGATCCCAAGTGGAGATGGCTAAATGAAATTGGCAAAGAGGAGGCAGCAAAAGAATTTTTAAGTTTAGTAGAAGTTGCAAATACAAAAATGAAAGTTCGGACTTATTCTACTTTAGGATTATATGATGATGCAGAATTCATGTTGTGGATGATTTCTGATTCAGTTGAAAAGATGCAGATACTAACATCCAAAATTTATTCTACTGTTTTAGGAAAATATTTAGAGCTTTCGCAAATATATTTATCTACTTCCAGACCATCAATATACGCAAACAAAGTAGTTCCTGCATTTGTTACGGATGAACTACCCTTGAAATACGCTATTGTTTATCCTTTCGTAAAATCACGAGAGTGGTATTTGCTTCCATATGAAGATCGTAAGAAAATGATGGAAGAACACATAATGGTTGGGAGAAAATTTCCACAGATAAGGCTAAATACGTCTTATTCCTTCGGCATCGATGATCAAGATTTCATGCTTGCATTTGAAACAAATGATTTAATGAACTTTCAGGATTTGATAATTCAATTGCGTGAAACTGAAGTTAGCAAATACGTAGTCAGAGATACTCCAATGATAGTTTGCATTTATAAGGGTGTTGAAGATATCATCAAAAGTCTTGGATAATGCTGCACTTAAGGAATGGGCAGTAGTTTGTAAAGCCCTTGAAGAAGGGAGACAGATATTACTTCTAAGAAAGGGCGGGATTATGGAGTATAGGCAAGGTTTCGAGGTGAAGCATGACAAATTTTTGCTATTTCCGACCTTTGAGCATCAATCAAAGGAATCTATACAACCAGATTATCTCAGTATATTAGATAGCGTACTACAAAATACTCCAACCAATGGTAAAAATAAGATAACTTCTTATGCAAAAGTTATAGAAATTAAGGAAGTTCGTGATAAATCAGTTTTACAAAAACTGGAGAAATATCATATATGGAACGAACGTTACGTAAATATCAGAATGAACTATAATTCTAAAAGACCTATGAGCGTAATATTACTACGAGTCTACAAAATGGATAATCCTATAGAAGTTGATATTAGACCTGAATGGGCAGGATGCAAGTCGTGGATTCATATTGAATTATCTGAACATAATAATGACGATGGCCACCAGCCCGTTTTAGAAAATCCAAAATTTAATCAGATAGTATCTGAGATTAAGGAGGTTTTAAATTAATTTATGAAATATAGGAAATTAGGAAAGAGCGGCATTAAAGTTAGCGAAATAGGATTTGGAGCATGGGTCATTGGTCTTGATTGGTGGGGAAAGAAGATTGATGATGATGACGCGATTAGACTATTGAAACGGGCTTATGATCTGGGTATCAATTTTTACGAAACTGCAGACATGTATGGAAAAGGGAAAAGCGAAAAAGTGATCGCGCAAGCATTCAAAGATATGCGTAACGAAGTTGTTTATTCCACAAAATGGGGTTATGATATGTATAATGTTGAACAGGTTGGACACAACGAGATATCACAAAGACATGATCCTGAATTTTTAGAATACGCGTTGCAGCACAGTATGAAACGTTTACAAACTAATTACATAGATGTGTACAGTCTTCATAATCCGAAGATGGATGCCATAAAAAATGACAGTTTGTTCCTGTCACTTGATGGCTTAACGCAGAGTGGAAAGATCAAAAGTTACGGTGTTGCGCTGGGTCCGGCTATCGGCTGGGAGGATGAAGGACTTTTAGCCATAGAAAAACGAAGAGTAGCTTGTCTTCAAACAGTTTACAATATTTTGGAACAGGATCCAGGTAGAATTCTTTTAGATGCAGCAAGCAAATATGATGTAGGAATTATGGTAAGAGTCCCAGATGCTTCTGGAGTGTTAACCGGTAAGGTTAATGAAAAAACTGTATTCGATAAGAATGATCATAGAGGAAATAGAAAGAAAGAATGGATTATTGAAGCACTGCAAAAAATAGAAAAAATAAAACCAATTGCAACTGCAAAAGGATGGAATATATCACAGCTGGCCATCAAATTCATATTATCCCAAAAAGCAATATCAGTAGTATTACCCACTGCTATTGACGTCGAAGAAATTGAAATGTTTGCTGCTATGTCAGATGGCAAGTATCTAAATGAAAACGAATTAGTTCAGATAACTGATCTTTACAACAATAACTTTTACAGCCAGCCTGTTATTCCTTCTAAATGAAAATTTGTCTAAAGGTCACATTTAATTGAAGGCGACAACGGTCTTAAATCCTATCCCCATGAAAATGGTTGAAAATATGAAATTATCTATGTATTAATCGATCTTCTTTTATAAAGACATTATAATCGATGTTCTTTTACAAAAAGTATATCATACTAGAATTGAAAACATATACTATAAGTCACAAGTTGGAGAATGATGATTGAAACAGAATGTTGAATATTAGTTCTGCTCTTCAAAGTATTTTACTCTCTCTTTCTTAAATTCCCGCGAGCTAAATAATATTCTATAATCTTTAATCCCGACCGTTTCTGACATCTCAGCAGCGATTGTTTCTGCGGCTTCTAGTGTTCGTGCATGAATCATACTAAATAAGTTGAATTGCCAGTCAGGATAAGTGGGTCTTCGATAACAATGACTTATCTGTGGAAAAGATGCCAGCTTATAACCAATTTCATCAATCTTTTCTTCAGGCACGTTCCATACCACCATGCCATTTGCAGAGAAGCCTGCGTCACGATGGCGCAATATTGCTGCAAATCTTCGCATAACTCCAATCTGCTCATATTCTTTAGCTTTCGAAAAGAGATCAGCTGTTGTGACGCCAAGGTTTTCTGCTAACGCCTTAAATGGTTCTGGAATTATTTCTAGATCCTTTTGCAATTCACGAATAAAATCTTTGTCACGATCTGTAAGATCAAATTTACTTGGGTTTAATTTTTTAACTTCGTCTGTTGGTTGTGGTTTTTTTAGATCTTCATTAACCATGTCAAGTCTAACTCCAATCTTGTAAAGTTTCAGAGTTGGTAATAACCGGTACTTGATAACGCCTTCAAGCGAAGCCAGTGTATTTAGATCTTCATTCAAGTAAGTATATGGAGGAACTGCAAGAGTAAACCACATATTAAATTCATGATTTCTTTCGTAATTATGACTAACACCAGGATGTTTATTTACTTCGTTAGCCACATAATCGAGCTTATCGGGTTTGACCGCAAATGCGATAAGGGCACTTTTATAACCTAATCGTCTAGTATCAAAAATGGCATTAATCTGTCTAATTAAACCTAAGCCCTTCATATACATGATCCTCTGTATGATTTCATCCTCTGGGACATTGTAATGTTTGGAAATTTCGAGAAAAGGTCTCTCAGTAAGGGGGAAAACCCATTGGATCTCATTTAAAAGATTCTTATCTAACGTATCAATCCGCAAATTTACTTGCATTGATGTCGTCAAGTATTGTGATCTTTTATCCGTTAAATACTTTCCACTTTTTGTGTCGAACTTATATGCAATATATAAATAAGTTTGACTCATTATGCAGGATAATACTTATTTTAAGATTGCAACTGGGTTGATGTGACGTACAACTTCTACCTATGTAATTGGTTCAATTGCAAACTCTACTATTTTTTTAAGGATCATTTATTTTCCATTGATCTTGAGGGAGCTAAACAAATACGTTAGAATATTAGAACTCTATATTATAGTTCTTTTACAATGCTAACATCTGTATCATTATTACGAACTAATTAGTAACAATCGTTGTATTCCGATGGCGAGGATCGAAGGAAAGAAAAAAGAATGTAGGTATTGTTATTATTTCCTTTTTACACCATCAATAGACATCATTTCGTCGAATTGATTATACATATGTAACGCCTATCCCATTCTCTTATTGTTGCACTCCATCGCTTTCATATCCTCTGGCTAGTTAATGGCAGAACTATTCTAACGCTTTTGTTCTATTCTTCTTGACTTTCTAAAAGGATAGACTAAATCTATTATGATGATTCCAATAATGTTATAGATTATAGGTCTACCAATTCCAATTATATATACCCTTTTAAAAAATAAAGCATCTATGAATATTGTTTATGCACATTGCACCATTTCAATTGCGGTGTCAGGATTAATGCGCATGTATGTCTGCTCGGCTAGGATATATCACAAATAATAGTGACTTGAATGCTAGTCTTTTCAGTACTACTCTAAAATAGGGGCTTTGAGTTGTATTGTGTAAGAGTCTACTTTTTTCTAGTTCATTGCATTGATCTTTTAGGTGCGTCTATTGAAGGGTCAATACTATGGTAGAACATTTTCATAGCTAGTAAGGTAACGTAAGAGTCAATAAGTATAGCGCGGGGAGTGGGATTTGAACCCACGAGTTCTTTCGAACATGGGATTAGCAATCCCACGCCCTACCAGGCTAGGCGACCCCCGCTCTAACGCAGTAAAGATCAGATAGTATTATATTAATTATGGCAAATCAATTAGAAAATAATGTTTCATAATTAATCAGTATTTGAGCGAATAATAGATGTTATAAAATTTATAAACTTCTTAGTTAAAAAGGTTATAAAATGGGTAGACTTTGTTATACTATCATTGAACCTTAAGGAGTCAAATGAGATATTTCGCAGAGCTATAATTAAGGCTTACTTTGAGCCTAAATTGCTAAAAATGGATTATCATAAATCTCCTGTTAAACATCCATTGATTCAGGAAGATGGTTTAACGGTAGAAGATCTTTTACATTTATATTTTGACAATACCACGGGAAATGATTATCCTGATGGTGATGAATGGTTTACTATCGAATATCTGATCCCTTTTAATATAAAATTACCTGACAATTTGAAAGGGCCTGATTATTTCACAACAATTTCAATTTCAGAAGGTAAGCATTTCTGGCGCCATAGGGAGTTAATTCGTTTCAAATACGGTAAATCAAAAAAATTATTGGAATCCCTGGAATTTATAGATAAAAAATATCGTGAACTCAGCAAGAGCTTGAATGATTCATCTATTATCAACCAGCTATAATCAAACTAATGCCCATTTTCTTTCCACTCATTGTTTTTGAAAAAATAATCTAGACCACCGTTACTCCTTGCAACACGCGGACTCCATCTAAAACTAACTTCATCATAAGAATATGTGATTTCTTTTATGTTGGCGGGTAGTGCTCCCAATTGTAATGATATGATGTCCACTAGATACTCAATTTTCTCAATGCCCATTTCAAATTGCCTATTGTTCTTATTGGTAAGTGAAAATATTAACTGCGATTCTATTTCTGGCATGATTCCACAAAAATTCAAGAATGCTTTAATTCCTTTTTTACCTCTTCTTCTTTTCATTTCCTTAATAATGCCTTTAATTCTATACCATCTTTCCATTGTAAAAATTTGAAAAAAAGATTCACCGAAGCGAACTGGAAATTCGATTTCAATCATACTGACATATTGGCTGCTATCCTCTGTTGGAAGTTGCTCCTCCAATATCTCAAAACATCCTTTTAATGTGCTGTAGATTACTTCAATCTCAAAAGGTGCTAAGCCGTAATAACGAAATTTGGATATTTTATTAGTATTCAACTATCAAGTTAAAAGAGTTTAAAAATTAAAGTCTTTGCTAGGACATGAGGAATTTTTTGTACATGGATGATAATATCAGTTTGTTACATACAACATTAAGGAGTATGGAATTCACATTACTCATCAAATTATGAGCTGAGGTGAAAGCGATGGTGACGTGTGATAACAGAAGATTGCAAAGGATAACAATGATAACTAGCTGGTAACATAGGGTAGCAGCGTTAATTTTCTTTTTATTGTATATTTGCTAAAGGAATATATTTTTAACAAGACAAGAGAAGGAAAAGATGTGCTCTCACTCCTTTCTGAATATCCTATTCTGGAAATAGCAAGTCGAACCAATATGTCATTTAGAGATATCGGCGCCGTAAAGAAAAAAACTGAATAAGAGAAATAAGCAAAAGAAGGACAAGCACGACAGAGGTATCTGTCTTCAGAGGCTTACAGATTATTCTCCCGACGTAAAACTCCTGCACAGGTGGCTATTGCATAAAACCTCAGGCAGCCAGATGCAACTACTATTTACACAGAATACTTGAAACTAACTCGACAACCTCTATAGTATTTATGAAGAAATTAAAAATGATATAATTCTTTTGTAAGGCTGTATAGGCTCGCCAAATCTGCATGCATAAATGTACAATAAGTTAAGACTTTTTTTAGTTAACTAATAACTATCTATCATCAATAGAATATGGGTATCAAGAACTTCGAAAACAAATAAATGTTTTAGAATTTGATAAAAGAAGTGCTGCTCGAGACTTTCAGAATCTAACCACTCAAACATCATCTATGGGGCAGAAGATTGGATTTCATTAAACTAGATTGTGAAAAAGAGTAAGTACGACTAGATGACTTGCAACAGAAAAGAATCAAACAAGAAGATACTGTAAAAAGTTTGAGAATAATATGAAGAATATAATAAAATCACAAAAACTCTTGAGAGCAAAGTACATAGTGTATTATTGGATAATGGGGCTGTTCTAAAGCTGATTTTGTCTTTAACAGAGTCGATGAGAGCTGATCCAGACAAATTTAGATCCTTGATTTATTATGACACAACAGTATATTACAACAGAAAGCAGGCTTACACGGCTATGCTAATAGAGGAAGCAGACAAACTTTCAAATTAGTAAAACAATGGGTAGAACAAGCTATTACCGATTATACTTTTAACATATCGCTATCATCATCAGTACCATCGTTAAAAGCAATTGATAAAGAACAGCAAAACTCTTACCATCTTATAAAAGAATGCTAAGGAGGAAGACTTTCGTATTTGATATAATTCAAAATGTTAGACCGACTATTTTCATGTTATTAATATCCAAACAATCTATAAATTAGCTGACAGAAGATACATAATAAAAATCATTGCGATAAGAATATTATTAGAAGAATTATTCTAGTAATAAAATGTAATAAATATAGGAGTATAAGTATAGAAAATTACACCCTTGAATATTCTATCCTTACCAAGAATATTATTCCCCCAAGATCTTTGACCTATATAGTTTTGTTCATAATTAATAATATATAATAAATGCATCTTTTACAATAATCATATAAATCATCAAAAACAGTTTAATACCTGCAAAGTAAATTAATGTTAATCATGCCAACAGCATATGTCTTAATCAATTGTGACCTTGGATCTGAGGAAGAGATTCTAAGAGAAGTGAAGAAATTATCTGAAGTTATCGAGGTTAATGGAGTATATGGTGTTTATGATATTGTTGTAAAGATTAAATCAGATACAATGGACAAGTTAAGAGAAACTATTACCTGGCATGTAAGAAGGATAGATAAAGTAAGATCAACTTTAACCATGATAGTAATTGAAGGACAGGGAGATAAGGGCAAGAAGCAACAGTCATTTTAGAACACTTTTGATAATTGTAACAATATTCATAACTTCCTCTTCACTATTAAAGAAGTGGACATGATCTAACTAACTGGAAAGGCCATGAAGTCAGATCGATTTTTTTATATCTGCAATTGATATATCGTAGTTTGGGTAACATATATACAACGTATTATATCATATTCATTTGCAATTTTACCAATCTTTTCAAAAGGCATTATCTCGTCATTATTGTAAAGCACATGACAAGTCATTCCTTTTCTTTACATAGAGTTGTATATCTGCAAGATCAAATATCCATTCATCAATCTTTAACTTGGTTAACCGCCAATACATAATTTGCATAATGCATATGAGTACCACCACCAAGCTAAGGTTATTCCATTTAATACTATTTGAAACATAGTTAAGACCTTTCTTACGGAAAATCTCAGAATCAGTCTGATCCAAAGCATATTCTATTATATTCGACTCCAATCTAAGGAATATCAAGGTGGAAACTCCATATAATGATATTCTGAGTACAAATGGGTTGAATACTCTGATATTTAACAATCCTTATGCAAAGCTTTGTTTTACTATGATGCTCACATCACAATATCCAAAAATAATTTATATCGATCTTGATACAACATTTACAGCATACGTTAAGGCAGGTTTGTTACCAAAGAATACAAAAAATGCATTTAATCTCATCAAAATCTATCTTGCTAATGAAGGTAGATTTGAATCAATGTTAAGAGATATCATTGATTCAATGTCAGATTCTTCAATTGTCATTTTCGACTCCATCAACAGCTTTTATAATATGTATTATAAAAAAATCGATATCGAATCAGGACGTGGCATAAGTAATCTTAATCATCTTCTTTCAATTTTTCTTATGATGCTTTTAAAAAATGGCAAACCTTTGAATGTACCTATTCTTGTAACGAGTATGATTCGTTACAAAAAGGAAACTGAATGGATTCAGTCTCCTGCCAGTAAACGGCTTTTACAGAAAAAAAGTATTGTGAAATTAAATGTAGAGATGATGAATGGAGATCTTTCTGTAGAGATATTGACACATCCTGTTCTAGCTTCAAAGACAATTATTTTTCGAAATCAAGGCGTCAAAGTTTGAAATTTATCAGCCCAAACCTTTGAAATTTATCAGCATGAAACCTATCGTCAAAGATATTCCAAGTACAGCGAAACCTGCTGCTAATAATCCTGCCTGAGTTTTTGGAGTTATTGCTTTTCCTGATCTATAAAGCAAGAAAGCTCCAACCATTCCCATAAATAAAATCATCATTGTCACGATCGTCTCTCCTATTGTTTGAACTGATCGTGAAGGTAAGATGAATGAGCTTGTACCCTGTCGTGATCCTTCTATGATAGAATTAAATAAACCAGAGGCCAAAGCGAAAAAAACTACAAGGTACGCAACAGCAGCTATGAGTACAAGTTTAGAAGATCTGTAATGCATATAGACGGATACCTTAGAGGATGTTGTCTATAAATAAGTCTATCTAAGAAGCGATATTGCTTCTTTAAATTTGCATTATAATTGATCGTATCTGGTAGATTTAACTATCAAAAGATACTTTGATATATTCTATATGGATGAAAAATGCTCTGCTTGTGAACGCAAAGTCTCTACAAGTAAATACTGTTCCTATCATACTCAAGCTTTTGATAACCTTAAAAAACATTATAATACCTGGGTCGAAGCTTATCAAACTATTTCATGGAATGATTTTTTGCACAAATTGTTACAGATGAATGAAACAGGAATCTGGGTTAAAGATGTAATAATTGTAGAATTAAAAGGATAAGAAAAGATAAATAGAGAGGGTAAAGAACGAAAGAGGCTCGTTTCTTGATTTACATTTCGCCCATGCCGCCCATGCCGCCCATGCCGCCCATGCCGCCCATGCCGCCCATGCCGCCAGGTGGCATGCCGCCAGGTGGCCCACCAGCTGATTTTCCAGAGGCGATTACATCGTCGATTCTAAGGAGCATTGAAGCAACCTCAGTTGCTGATTTAATAATTTGCTCTTTTACAGAGAGTGGTTCTACAATATCTAATTTTGACATATCTGCAATTTTGGCGTTTCTTGCGTCAATTCCAGTCCATTTAGAGCCCTTGCTCTGCTTTGCACGTAACTCTGTCATGCTATCAATTGGATCCATGCCTGCATTTTCTGCCAATGTAAGTGGAATTACTTCCAAAGCTTCAGCAAATTTTTGTGCTGCAAGCTGTTCCCGGCCTGAAAGTGTACTTGCCCATTCGCCTAATTTGCCTGCTACATGTGCTTCAGGAGCACCGCCACCAGCAACTATCGCCGGTTTTTCAATAACATCCTTTGTAACCATCAGTGCATCATGAATAGAGCGTTCGGCTTCATCAACAACTCTTTGTGAGCCACCCCTGATTAGTATTGTTACTGACTTTGGGTGTTTGGCTCCTTCAATGAATACCCATTTGTCTGTCTCTACTTTGCGTTCTTCGACTAGATCAGCGGAACCAAGGTCTTTACTCGTGAGATCTTCAAGATTATTTATTACTCGCGCGGTTGTTGCTCTTGCTAGCTTAGTCATGTCACTTTCCTTAACTCTGCGCACTGTCAAAATGTTAGCCTTTGCTAGATAATGTTGTGCAATGTCATCAATACCCTTTTGACAGATAACTACATTGGCACCTGCAGTAATAATCTTGTCAACCATATTCTTTAACATCTTGTTCTCTTCTTCTAGGAACATGTTCATTTGTTCTGGAGAGTTAATATTTATCTTGGCATCAAACTCTGTCTTTTCAATCTCAAGAGCAGAATTTATCAGTGCGATTTTTGATTTTTCTACTCTTTTTGGCATTCCACCATGAACGACCTCCTTGTCTAGAACAATGCCTTTAATCAATTTAGTGTCACGCAACGAACCACCTGCCTTCTTCTCCACTTTGATATCATCTATATCTACTTTGTTACCAGATTCAATTTTTTCTGATACCTGCAATATTGCACTAACTACGATTTGCGCTAGCTCATCAGATTCCTTTGATACAAGCTTTGTTTGCATGGATGTTTTTGCAATCTTTGTCAATTGTTCTTTTTCACTTGCATTAACTTTCTGTGCAATGTTGTTAAGAACTTCAAGAGCCTTCGTGGCGCTCTTCCTGTAACCATCAACTATGATTGTCGGGTGGACGTCCTTTGCAATTAATTCTTCTGCTTTTTCAATCAGAGCACCTGCTAATATTACTACAGACGATGTACCATCTCCTACCTCATTATCTGTTGCCTTACTGATCTCTACCATCATCTTGGCTGCTGGATGTTGAACATCAATCTCTTTCAAAATTGTTGCACCATCATTTGTAATCGTAACGTCACCAAGAGTATCTACCAACATCTTGTCCATTCCTCTAGGACCAAGAGAACTTCTTACTATTTCAGCTATCAATTTTGCAGCAGTAATATTATTTTTCTGTGCATCGCGACCTTTTGTCTGACTAGCACCCTCTTTCAGTATTAATACTGGCATTCCGCCAGCTGAACCTTGTTGAATTGACATCTTTCATTCACCTAAAATTTATAAAATAAGTGGGATATTTTGGGATATTTTAAACTTACTATAAGCATGAAGATATTACCCACATCGTGAGGTCTTTAAGAGGACTTACTTCGTTAACTTAACCGTTATTGTAGCAAGAAAGATGTAAATTTTCTCATATCAGTTTCAATTTTCAGAAATAGAATGAACGTCTTAACCTAATTTCCGATAATACTGTCTAGCACGGCTTTCAATTCTACACGGAAAATGACCATCAAAACATTGTGGTTTAGTTTCCTGAATTAATTTTGCCACAATTATCATATCAATTCGATATCTGAACCATTTTTAACAAGCATTGTACCATTGAATGCCTCTATTCTCAGAAAACAGAGTTGAATGTTCATAAATAGAATTCAAAATTTGTAGGCGTTTCTCTGTTTTACGACATTTGTATGACGAGGCTGGGATATATACATTATTTAGCAGTCATCCAAATTATATCATATCTACTAATCATTAACATTTAACTGAAAAATCTCAATGCTTTCTGTGTAGGATCACTTTTGCATAACAGAGCGACAAACTCAAGCAGGCTCATAGCTTGGCGGCCAAACATAAAATTACCATGGCCATAGAAGTATCAGGGTTAGCAGCGATTGAATTCCAAGCGCCAAGAAAATCTCTCTTAATAAAGCAGTTGATCTCAGCCGGTGAAAAGTTTTGAACCATATCCCAGAGCATTATAGTAATCTTTTAGGTGTGTTTATTATTTTTCTGATAGAGAAGTACAATGAGACCTGTGAGACCTATGACATCTGCATACTAATATCGAATATGTCATTAACTGGCCTGTATTACCAATTATCAAGGTATGGCTAGAATCTACTTAGACCTACACTAATAGACATATCTATTGTATTTGGTTCGACACTCTTTGTTGACAGCAGATGATCTTTATAGTATCTATCTATTAGTTCTTCTATCATTATAACAAGTAAAGTGCTATCTGTGTTACAGACAGCATATAGTTCATATGAAATTATCAAACATTACTGAATAAATAGATAATGATATAGCAAATTGAAGACAGGATCTGGCAAGCATTTAATATTTCAGTAGTATGGAGCATTAGTAGTGGTAATACAAAATACAAAACGCAAGATTTCGTTAAGGGCACAAATTGAAGACAAGAAAAATATCATGGTGTTACCTGGAGTTTTTGATGCATTGAGCGCTAGAATAGCAGAACAGGTAGGATTTGATGCAGTGTTTCAAACAGGTTATGGTTCTGCCGCAACATTATTAGGGATGCCTGATTTGGGATTTTTAAATGCAGGTGAAACTACATGTAATGCTCGCAGAATCATACGTGCAGTAAACCTTCCGGTAATCGTTGACGCTGATACTGGTTATGGTAATCCATTGAATGTATGGCATCTTGTTCATGAACTGCAAAGTCTGGGTGCAGCGGGGATTTTTCTTGAGGATCAGATATGGCCAAAAAGATGTGGTCATATGAGAGGGAAGGATGTTATTTCAAAAGATGATTATATTTTGAAACTAAAAGCAGCATTAGAAGCCCGTAAAAGTAGGGACTTTATCATTGTAGCTAGAACAGATGCACGGGCTCCATTTGGATTAGATGAAGCCATCGAACGTGGAAAAGTGTACCATAAGACAGGTGCAGATGTAATATTTATTGAGGCGCCTAAGTCACTTGAGGAATTAAAAAAAATTGCTAATGAGATTGATGCGCCATTGGTGGCAAATATGATTGAAGAAGGGATAACGCCTAATTTGTCTGCAAAGGAACTGCTGAAGATGGGATATAGAATTGCTGTATTTCCATTATCTGGACTTTATGCTGCAACTTTCGCAATAAAAGAAGTATTCTCACAATTAAAAAAAACTGGTACAACGAAAGAGAGACGTAAAATGATGGTTACCTTCAAAGATTTTAACAACTTTGTAGACCTGCAGAGATATATGGCTTTAGAGAAAAGGTATGTCTGAATAATCGATCATTTACTTCGAACCTATAATATAGGTCATATGTCCAGTTGCGCTAATAATTTCCAGTTTGAAATTACAAGTTTCAAGTATCTGCTTTACTTTATCAAAGTTATCGCCGTGTACTTCTACTATGATCTTTCGCAATTGTTTTAAGGTATTTGTTGCCCCTTTTAATGCTAGAACTTCTGCACCTTCTATATCTATCTTCATGACATTAACCTTGTGATTTGCTAAGATATTATCTAATGTATCGCATTCAACTTCTAATGAGTTAGGTAAAATAAAATTATGTTCAGCTAAAAATGTGTTATGAACACTATATAAATCGGTCCCAACACGATTTCCGTCATGAGAGCGTTCATACATTGTAATAACACCTTTGCGATCTGATGCAGCCTTATTGATTGCCTTGATATGTTTGAAACCATTTAATTCAATATTTCTACATAATGCTTTGTAGTTTTTAGGATGTGCTTCTATTGCTATTACACTTGTTCCTTTATTTTTGTAATCATTTGCAATCTTCAGTGAGTATGAGCCTACATTAGCTCCTACGTCTACGAATATTTCGTTTTCATACATAATAAGATGTGGCTTTACTCCTTCTTCTCTTGGTATGTATAACATGTAAAAGTCCTGTGTACCTTTTCTAGGTATTGCTTTGATATCGTCAATAGAATAAGGCCGCTCAGGTAAAAAGCTCATAATTGATATTCCTCTGTTACGTAAATATTCGTCACGTTTCTTCTTGCCCATTTTAATGCGTAATAACAATCGATAAGCAATGTAACGGTATCTTGCATATCTTAAAAAAAGGGAGAGAGAATTCATTGAGCTACTGATTCATTTACTTCTATATTTTTTCTTCTATTATCTGTTGCTTGTATAACATACGATATTGACTATCAAGAATTAATATAAAGCAACTTCTAAGCAGGTAGTGGTTTAACTATACAATTATCAGAAGATTTTATATAAACTATACTCATCTTTCTCTTTTTGTCTTAAGTATCATAAATTCATTTATATTATTGATTTATACACATAATACTTGCCTTCGAGCCCATATCAGCATATATCAAAAATAATGGATCTGTTAGTGAATCTAAATCCTAGTTCATTATTGGATATTGGTACAGGTTTTGGAAAATATGGACTACTCTGCCGCGAATACTTGGAATTATGGGATGGAAGAGAAAATTATTCTCAATTTTTAAGGAGAATAGATGGAGTTGAAGCATTTGAAAATTATATTACTCCTGTACATGAATTTGTGTATAACCGTGTATATATAAGAGATATATTAGAGCTAATGAATGAACTGAACTTTAGCTATGATTTAATTTTGCTTGTAGATGTTTTGGAGCATTTCAATAAATCTGAAGGGCAGATGTTGCTAACTAAAATATTAGCGAATAATAAAGGAGCTTTGATCTCTACACCAAAAAATCCTAGCAATCAAAAAAATGCATTCAAGAATATCTATGAAGCGCATAGAGCAAGATGGACAAAGCAAGAATTATCTAATCTAGCTAGCTCCTTTTTTATATCAGATGGTACTCATTTAATCGCTTATATTGGCAGAAAGGAAAGCGTAAAAAAACTTCGAAGAAGACTGATTTTAAGGCGTGTTAAAAAAATTCCTGCTATGTCAACTGTTATTAGAACTTACCTCCATTTTATTAGGAAATGACACTTTTAAGAATCTTTGAAAAGCCGGAAAAGACAAGACAATTACAATAATACACTGTTATATGATTCTAAAATACGCTAAACAAAACCACAAATTTTTTTTAAACGCCCAATAAGCCTCATAAATAGGAGTTAGTACAAGCATATTGATAGCTTGTTTCTTTGTAATCATGTTATATCGTCTGGCAATGCGGCCTTGTTCTATCTGCACATTCTTTGGAATATGGATTATATGAGGATCAGGCTTGAAAACTATACCTGTTCGTGTCTGCTTTGTACCCTCAATCTTTGGATAATGGTCAGCTAGATAATTTTTCACTTTTTTCCACCTCATATTACGTTTTTCAAAATTAAAACTTATTGCGGCATCTTCTCCGAAAGGTAAATCTAGATCCATATTGAGCACAGGCTCTCTCTTAAGAAGTGTTTGACCAAACCTTCCATGTATCGATTTTGTGCAGTCAATCTGAGTATGAAATCTATAATGATCAATTCTACATCCTTCCACTGCATCCCATTCGTTCATGTACCTTTTCATTTGGTCAAACCATCCTCTTCCCAGAATTATATCTGAATCAATGATGGCTACCCATTCAGTTTCTGCCTTGGAAAAGCCAAATTTTGTTGCTTGGCCAAGATTGAGTTCAGGCTTTACATATATGCAAACCTTATCAAAGGAAGATGCAATTTCGAGTGTTTTGTCAGTAGAACCTGCATCTACTATTATTATACGCCTTATCGGAATCTCCTCATATATTGAGCGTAAACATTCCTTGAGAAATTCATCAGAGTTTCTTGTTCTTATGATTACATCTATTAATTCTTCTTCTAGTATTGCCATTGCTATGACAAAAATTCTATCTTTATATTAAAAGTATTTCCTAATTTAATATACAATACTTCCATGGCTCAAACTGGCAGTTTAAACGATAGTATGTAAAAGAACATACAAGTATCGGTTAGAATATAGGCAACATTTAGGATAGAAGAATCCACATCAATGAGGATCGCACATATCAATAATATTTCTGGTGTAGCTTCTATAATTGCAGAACAACAAAGGAAGCAGGGGTGTCAAGCAGATGTGTATGTGTTTAATAACACAATTTATAATCAGTTCGGAGGAATTAAATATTATTACAAATCGCCTATTTCTAGATGGAATCTCTTTAAGAGACTAAAAGACTATGATGTTTGGCATTACCATTACCCATATGGTTCATTAAAAAGTAATCTGGAGAAACGAAATAAAAACAAAATATATCTAAAGCATTACCATGGCGACGATCTGCGTGGTAAGTATGATGACGATTTTTGTCTAGTTTCTACACCAGACTTATTACGATACGCTCCAAATGGTAAATGGTTACCCAATGCCATTGATATCGATGAGGCGGAATTAATATCCTCAAAAAAAAACCAGCAAAAAAGCAGCAGTATTGTACGATTGGCACATTATCCGTATTACAAAATGTATAATTTCAATGATTATTATACTGATACACTTACCAATTTACAGAATGAAAAAAGATGTGAAATAACAAGAATTTTACATCTTTCCAATGTTCAGACCTTAGAAACTATTGCTATGTGTGATATAGTAATTGGTAAAATATTGCCAAATATTGGCTGGTTTGGAAAGTTTGAACTAGAAGGTATGGCACTTGGTAAACCTGTTATTACATATGTTTCTGATGAGTTATATGAAAAATACAAACCACCAGTATATAGAACTACTAAAGATACATTTAAAGAAGACTTAGTAAGTCTAATTGAAGATGATGTTGAAAGAAACAGATTAGCCAAAGAAGGACATACTTATATCAAAAAATACCATTCTGCAGAAGGTATTGTCAAAGCCGTACAAGAATATTATGATAAAATAGCTAAAAAATACTGTGCTTGTAGATAACGCCATTTTGATACGTATTTACTTGAAAGAAATTTTGTTTGGTATTTGTCGTTAATTAGTTAAGATAATAATAAGAAAATAAGATAATGATTGAAAAGATTGCATGCATTGAAGGAGCATATCACAATAAATTCGTAATCAGGAACATGGGAAATATTTTTCAAAAGGATGGTCATAAAATAACCGTTGGTAAATATTAGCAACCTCTTGACATTAAGATATGATCCTACTTCAGTTAGCACAAATGAAATTAGAAGCATCACCTATGAAGAAATATCAAACTGGAGACAACATGCCAATGGCATTCCATCAGATAAAGACATAGAAAATGCAATTAGACAACTAATAAGGATGAGGATCGAAGAATATCAAGTAAACCGTATCACAGTCGCTCTGAGTAGTGGTATAGATTCAAACGTAATACTTTCTTTAATTCGTAACGAGTTTCCAACCATCGACATAGAATGCTTAACAGTAAGTTTTGATGATGGTTCTATCGAATCTATTGATGCAAGAAAAATAGCAGAGAACCAAAACGCAGGATTCCATGAAATTCATCTAGAAAATCCACTAAGAGATTTACCATTACTTTTGAGTATGATTAAGGAGCCTCGATGGAATGTATATCAATACTATTTTATTGAAAAGGCAAGGACTATTTCAAACACTTTATTTACAGGGGATGGCGGTGATGAGTTATTTGCAGGATACATATTTAGATACAAAAAGTTTCTTGAAAATATTAAATCTAATTATTCTTGGCAAGATAGAGTTCAAACATACCTCCAATGTCATGAACGTGATTGGGTGCCGGATCAAGAGGATATGTTTGGGGCAAAAATAAAATTTACCTGGTCTTCTATCCATCTCCTTTTAAAGAAATATTTCGATAACGATTTGGATCCTTTAGAACAAGTTCTTCTTGCAGATTATCATGGTAAATTGATGTATGATTTCATACCTACCAACGAGAGATATTTTAAGCACTTTAATATTAATGGTATAGCACCACTATTATCCAATGAGATAATAGATCTGTCCGTTAGAATTCCAGTTTCCCTAAAATATGATTTTGCTTCTAACTTAGGAAAAAATCCATTGCGTGAAATTATAAAGCGAAATACTCAATCATATCATGTTGAGAATAAAAAGATGGGTTTTGGCATGGACTTGGTCAAATTTTGGTTTAGAATTGGAAAGGAAATAGTAACCTCAAATTTAGACAAAGGCAGGATATTTGAGGATAAAATAATAGACAGAGAATGGTATATCAAGTCATTAGTTAGAATAAGCCAAAACAAAGATCCACGCTACATAAGTAAAATGCTGCAACTGCTAAGCCTAGAGATATGGTATAAATTGTTTATCACATATGAGATGAGTTCTACATCTTCTTTATAGAAAATATATAATATTGATAGATTATAATTCCATATTATCATATAACATCATATAACATTTTACTATGCCAGTCATTTAACCTATTTTCATTTAGCTTACATGGTATAACGTTATCGAGTGATTAACTGACATGAATATAATGAATCATTGGTAAGACGTGGTGAAATAGTACTTGATTTTGATGTTATAGATAACTGGAATAATGAACTAAAGAGCATGAATGAGGCTTCCTATTTATACCCAGATACATTTGTTCAATTACTTGGTTATATGCAGATATACTTTCATTTACCTTATAGACAGACGGAAGGTGTAGTAAGAGCGCATGCAGATGACAAAGTACCGTCAATTCCAGACTACAGTACAA
>JBEVTH010000024.1:9314-19478 GCA_041156085.1 Candidatus Nitrososphaera maunauluensis | reverse complement strand
CCTTGCCAATGATGTGCATCTTTAAATATAAAGAAAGTGTCAAATTTAATATGACAATGAAAATAACATTTATAGTTTCAATAATAGTATCCATGTCATCAGCTTTTGTTTTAAGTGCAGTCTTGCCTTTATTTAAAATTGAGCCTGTTTATGCACAATCTATAGATAATAGCTTAGCAGAGAAGCAAAGACTAGGAACAAATAACATATTCAGTCCTCAAGGGGTACATATTCTATTTGGAAATGGCCAAAATGCAACGTTGGATCTGGAGTTCATTGTGCTAGGGAACAATAATAATACAAGTCAGGGAACTCAAAATAGTAGCGTAGTCATCAAGAATCCTGATTATGGTTTATCTGATACAAATGCTATACTAAGCGTAGGGCAAAATTTCAGAATCAATTCAACTACCGATCAAGATCTCAAGTATACTTCAGCCAACGTCAGATTAGTTCCAATAGCTTCCCTTCCACCTGGTACCAAGCTTTCAGATATTGATCCTGAAACTGATTTAATACAACAAACACCATTAATACCTCTAGGAACTTATCAGGGGGGCGTTGGCACTTTTGTTATTCCGCAGACGACGCGCTCTGGCTATTATATCCTAGATGTATCTCTTCATTATCCATCCCTGGGTATGACCACGGTGCATAGCGCACTAGTAAGGATAACAAGCAGCGGTGGAATTGTGTCTGGTGGAACTACTCCAAGAGCCTTGCCTATCCGCTGATTACATGATACATATATGGATTATCAATCCATACATACATGGGCTGTTTTATAGATTGAATCTATAGACCTATTTTGAAATACCTTATGGGTTTCACCCAAAGCTACAATCATCAGCGACAATGGTGTGGAGTTGTAATTACTACAATAACTAAACGAATAGACAAGGTAAGAAATAGATGTCACATTAATGCCTCTGCAAGGATTAAGGCAATTTGGAACAACTTTAGGAACAGGAAAAATACTTTATGCACCGTTCTTTTCTAGTAGTAATAATAATAGTACGTCTCACTTCTGCAAAGTAAAAATTATAGAAAGATTATTTGCGTATAGGCCTTGGTAACGGAAGAGATACGCTATGACTTCGAAGAATTTCGAAAACATGCTGACAATTTTATCCGTGATTTAATCAAACTAATGATAGTTTCAAAGATGAATTCTACATTTAAGAATACTTTAGCCAAAGACTATTTTGTAAGTTTGACAAAACAAATATCCGGCTGTGAAGTATATGTTGTAAGATATGGTCAACCAATTTTATATATAAAATACAAAGGAATGGAATTTACAGATAAAAAAATTACTTCATACTTTGTTAGATTAAATGATCATGCAGTTGATGTTACTGTGGAGTCTGTATTTGAAGACTTTGTAAAAACTTTTGATAACCTAGCAGCTACTCCAGAAAGTAGAGTAAAATGGGGTATAATTGCAGAAAATGGTTCAACAGTAGATCCGATCTTTACATTACTTAACTCATTTGTAGATGCAGTGCATAGATTAACACTTCTTGATCCTAGTAATCCTGATAGTCTAATGAGAAAAAAATTCGGAATTAGAAATGTGAATGTTACAAAGAACTCAATGCAGCTAGAATTTTTGATTGACGGACAACTCAATATAATGGTATTAAATCCATTTAAGAAAAAAAAGGATCAATCAATTGTTTTGTTATTTGGAAGTTCTGAAATTGCTAAAACTGTAATTTCTCTAATGAAGCAGTAATAAAATAGCAGTTTTTTTCTTAGCGTGCACCTGCATTCACACACCGCAGTCTATAACGAACGTGTGAATGTTAACGTACCTATATATAGATATATATCAGACGAGGTGCATATCGTCATTTCGCTGAATAGGCGATCGGCGCAGGTTAGTGTCATCACATCTTAATACAAATAATGACTATATTTAAAATTATGTTGTTAGAATCCACCGCCGTTATGAAGTAACGATGCAAATAAAAGTATTAGCACTGATAATATAACTGTAATTCTACCAAGAGAAATTATTTTTAATCTAATTGATTGAACATATATACTGCCAGAATTTCCTACTGCTAGTTTTCTTTCTGTTTCTGTATTGAGGATTCTAATGTGTATAGCATACGTTGAGAGAGTTGCTATAACTAGAATAATTTTGATCAAAAGAATTATTCCATACTCATTTGCAAGAAATGCACTTGGGTTTCCAAAGAATGAACGTGAATTATAAATGCCTGTTATTATTAAAATCCCAAACGATGGCATTGCAATCTTATTAAATTGCCTACCAATTTTGATCATAAGCGCAACACGTTCTTCTACTGTATTTGTAATGATTTTGAGCATAGGTGAAAGAACAATGCCCAGGAAAATTGATCCCCCGACCCATATTGAAGCACAAGTTAGATGCAACCATAAGATCAAAGTATCGGCAAGGACCATCCATAACTAGTGGCCAATCATGATATATTATTCATGCTGCTAGAAGAAAGGTTTAATTCACTATTTGTTCAGCTAGCATTGAACAATTACTATGTTTCTGAGTAGGCGCAGGATTATTCTTGTTGGAGTAATTGCAGCTATTGCTGTAGTAATTATTCTACTTCCGCTGATTCTCACCATTACACTTCCAACTGATCTAAATAAGCTTACTATAAAACTTTCAAAGGTAGAAGCAGTACCTCCTGACATTACGAACGCTAGTCAGAAGCCCCAGTTAAACGTCTATTTTGATATATATAATCCAACCCAACAGACATTGACAACATCCGGGATTGATTACCAGTTATTTGCAGACGGTAAGTCATTAGGCAATGGGACAAAGTCGTATGAGGATATTCCACTTAATGGAAGACCTCAGCTTTATTCTAATTCTAACGTAACAGTGAAATCATCGTTTCCATTAACCTCAAACGCTAATTCCTCGATTTTCAAGAGAATGTTATCAAATCCTGCAGCAGTAAAGCAGATAAAATGGAGAGTAGAAGGCATAGCACAGATAGAATCCGGATTTAGCACTTCTCCAAAAAAATTTAGCACTCATCTTTAATAACTCTAAACTAGAAGATGGCAAAATTGATTGATTCTACTGTTAAGTTTTCAATATTTTGGAAAAATAGCTTAAATGCAAAAGTATATGGGTCCTAACCAAGTACGATCAGATCTTTTGTGAACGCATTAAGATTCATTACTCTTCCATTATTGGAATTGACTACAACGCTGTCTTCAATCCTAACGCCAAATTTATCTTTTAAGTATATTCCTGGTTCGATTGTTACTGTCATGTTTTTTTTCAATAGTTCTTGATTTTTCATTCGTAACCATGGTGGTTCATGAACATCAAGACCAATTCCATGTCCTGTTGAATGTACAAAGTATTTGGCATATCCGTATTTCTCAATCAGATCTCTGCATGCAGCATCAACTTGTCCGCATATGACACCATCATTTACTGCATTTATTCCTGCATGCTGGGATTGTTTAACAATATCATATACCTTTTTCATTTCGGATGTAACCGAACCTAGGGCAAAAGTTCTGGTTGCATCAGCTATATAGCCAAAATATCTTAAAGTGAGATCTACAACAATCATATCACCTATCATGAATTTACGATCAGAGATTTCTGCATGTGGTAAAGCGCCATTTGGACCTCCTGCAATAATTAACGGATTTAATGTTGACCTATAAGATGGAGGATTTGCACCCATTTTCATAGCTTCAAAAATTATTTTTGCTTGTAAATCACGTTCTGACAATCCGACTTTGATCTCTTCTGTACAAACTTGATAAAGAATATCCAAAATTTCAGCTGCTTTTGAGATTGTTTTGATTTCTTCCTCATCTTTGATTCGTCGAACTTGAAAGAATAGTTCATTATTGATAACAAATAGTTTTCTACCAACTTTATTTTGGATATCTTCTATAGTGTAATAATCGTTACAGTCTGTACATGCTACTTTCCCATTGATCTCGGAGATAAGAGTAGAAATCAGGTTGCTACCTCTCTCTGTTGAAATAATCTCACAATCTTCGGATGACGACTGTTGAGCCCTGTCTACTTCTAAGCTAGGTGCAATTAATGTAGTTTTATTATCCTTACAAATGGCAACTGCTTCTCCCCAGAAACTTGTGAGGTAAAATACATTTTCGGGTTGAAATGCAACTACCGTATTATATCCAATTCTACTGGCGTGTTCCAAAAGTTTAGCGCGGCGTTCTTTCATAACAGAGTAGATCTCTTAGCCAGTTTTATCATCTTTACTGATCAAAGTAATTATAAATATCGGCGCGTATTTGTGGTGTAGTTGAAGAAATAGCATGGAATATTTGGTTATGCTACCTGGCCCTACAAACGTACCAAACAGAGTTATGAATGCAATGCTTGCACCTATAATTAATCACAGAAGTGATGATTTTCGTGTATTGTATGAAACAATTGTTGAAAAGACACAAAGAGTATTTCAAACAAATGGTGAAATCGTTTTACTGACTACGTCTGGAACAGGAGTAGTAGAAGCGTCTGTCATTAACCTAATTAAGAAAGGTGACAAGGCAATTATTCCTGTTAATGGTGAATTTGGCACGCGCCTTGCAGATTTGATTGATAGTTGGGGAGGTCAGGCAATTAGAATTAATGCGCCATATGGTGAAAATCCTCCATTTGAAAAGATCGAGGAAGCTGCTGATCAAGATAAGGATGTCAAGGCAATATATGCAGTTTACAATGAAACGTCTACTGGTACCACACTCAGATATATGGATAAGATAGGAGAATTATGCGGCAGAAATGGTGCATTCTTTATTGCAGATGCTGTTTCAATTTTAGGCGGTGACGAACTACCGGTTGATAAATGGAATATAGATATCTGTGTCACTGCCTCACAAAAGGCATTAGCTGCTCCACCTGGAGTCTCACCGATATCAATTAGCCCACGGGCGAAGAAACATATGCAGTCTAACCCACCGCCAACTCAATATCTTAATTTAAAACGCTATTTCAAGTATTATGAAGAAAATTTTGAAACTCCATTCACTCCAGCTCTTCCTCTCTTCTATGCATTCAATGAAGCACTTAATATGGTTCTAGAAGAAGGAGTAGATAAAAGAATCGAACGTCACAAAATATGTGCGGAAGCATTCTATGAAGGTTTAAATGCGATGGGTTTGACGCCCTTTGCAAAGCCAAATGCTCGAAGCAATGTTGTAATAGCAGTTAACTATCTACCAGGAATGGACGATAAGAAATTCAGAGGATTACTGTCAGAACAGTTCAAGGTCCTTGTTGCAGGTGGATTCGGTGACCTGAAAGGTAAAGTATTCAGAGTAGGGTGTATGGGAGAAGTCAATAAATATCATGTGATGAGAACTTTGTCGTCTATTGCATCTGCAATTAATATGCTTGGATTAAAGGCAAATCCCGAGGCAACCTCTGTTGCATTAGAAAAAATGAATCCTCTGATGTGATGAAGTTATCAAAGTTCTATTAAACTTAATATAAGGTAATTCAATAGCGAATTTCATGACTTTGGAGAAAGGGTCCCTTATATTAGTACATTATACTGCTAAAGTTAAGGATACTAATGAAATTTTCGAAACCACTTATGAAGAGGAGGCCAAAAAATCTGATCTCTACGATCCAACTCGCAAGTATGAGCCTAGACTCGTATCTATTGGCGAAGGATGGGTTCTAAAAGGATTAGATGAGGCTTTGGCAAGCGCTAACTTGGGTGATAAACTAAGCATTGAAATTACTCCTGACAAAGGCTTTGGTGAGAGGGATCCAAATAAAGTGAGAATGGTTCCACAGCGAAAGTTAGGTGAGAAAGCAGACGATGTCAAGGTTGGTGATATAGTTGAAATGTATGAGCGTCCAGGAATTGTCAGACATGTAGGATCCGGAAGAGTTCAGCTTGACTTTAACCATAGGTTTGCAGGACGAACTTTGGCATATGATGTTAACATCTTAAAGAAGCTTGAGAACGACGGCGATAAGATAATGTCTTTAATAAAAAGAAGGTTGCCGGTTGATGAAGAAAAAATAAAATTCAAACTTGAAGAATCTATTTTGGAAATCGAATTGTCAGAAGAAACATTTCTATCTGAAGGCTTGCAAATTATCAAGCGAGCGGTAGCAAATGATATCTTCAAATTTGTAACTACCTTGAATAATATCAAATTCATAGAAAGTTACAGACAATCAACGCCGCCACAATCACAACAACAATCAAAACCTGAAGATAAACCAGTAAACTCTACTATTGAAAATAAGCCTGCGTAACTAAAAATTCGAAATCTCTCTTCAGGGTTTATTTTAGATGTTTACATATACAAAAATTCAATAAATTAATACTTCTCTTGATATTTCAATATTGACACAAAATGGATAAAAGAATCACACAACTCGACTTCTTCAAAGTTCTGGGTGCAGCGGCTACATTTTGGCTTTCAGTGGATTAGGACTTAATAAGGTAATACGTTTTGCTAGTGGGGCTAGTACCACCACATCCACAGTTAGTGGCAGTGTTACTACTAATAACAAGTTTAAGGTAGGTGCACATCTAGGGATTTTTGGTGGTAGATATGGTACTGATATGGGTAGAATTTTTTGCTATATGTGCTTGTATTAGTATTAGAGAAAGACATGATTAAAGTAATTAGAGTGGACAGTATGACGGAATATCAATATATTAATATAAATAATATTGCCAAACAGACATGTGCTTATTTTCATCAATTATTAGTGTTTTAATAATGAGTTTTTATCGATTAATAATATTAGAAGACACCTCTTTTGGTATGGACGATACTTTACCTCCGAATATTAGAGGTGTTATTGTTTTAAATCCATCGCTTTGCAAAATTGTGTATCCTGTTTTGGAAAGCATAAATTTGACAAATTGAATTGCACCCGCATTGTTTTTAACAGTGTTAGGTATGGTGATATCAAATACAATTGGTTTACCATATGTTAAACTTCCATTCTGTTGAGTGCAACTAGCTTGTTTATAATAATTTACAAAGGCTGGATCACCTAGATTTATTTGTGGGGGAAGGCTGATAAAAGGAAATCCTCTCTCAATGGCCTCATGTTTGTAAGCTGGAATTGCATCAGCTTCTCCTTGTTCTAGCAATGTCAGCAAAATCTCTTCTGGACGCAATTGATTGCCGTTTCTTTCTCCATTAAGTATGGAGGAGCTCAAGCTAGAGTTGTGGTATAAAATACCAGCAAGTTTGGTAGCTATGACTATATAGCAGCCTTTTGGATCTAGGAGTGGATCGGATCGTAAGAATCGGATTCCAGGTTTAGCAAGGACTTGATACCATGGCATGACTCCTGTCTTTGCTTTTTCAAAATCTGTTGCAAAACTACTCTTTGGATTGTATGCGATAACCATTTCATCAGAAGCAAAACCAACATACCATTTTGCTAAAGAAGGCTTATTGTTAATAAGCATATTTATTGGATTTGCACTGACACTTATGAAGACATCTGGAAACCTTTGTCCATCTATTACAGTATTGGTATTCTGAATTGAGCCATGTCCTTCACCCCTGTAGTCATATCCCAAATTGCTAAAAGTTGGGCCTATCTTAGTCTCCATGACTGATATCAGCGAACCTGCATACAGAACGTTTACTTCTTTTTCTGTTGTTGCTGCTTCGGTATTGATTATTTGCTTTTGCTGTCCAAAAGAAGAAGAAAAGACCATAAAAACGATAGCTAATATAACAGAAACAATAATGGTTGTTCTACCTAAGGTAATATTTCTTCTTCTGAGTGAATTCATTTGACTATTCCCTGTAACTTTATCGTCGTCATCATTATCATCATCATAGTAGGCAGAACAGCAATTACTGACGAAATTGTTGTTAATAAAATTAATAGCCTTTTGAATGACATCATATATCACATCATTCTTCTTCCACTTTATATTTTATGATTTATTAAATATTATCAGAGATTGCTAAGCACTTTTAGAAATATAATGGATAACCTTTATTCTACTTATAACCAAAGCCAGATTTTTCTGATACTCTCCTTCTAGTTAATGCGCTACACATACAACAACTTCACTTCTCCAATATGTAAGATTCCAATTATATTCAAAAAGCATTTTAGTAAGGCTAAACTTGCCTGGAAAAGCAAAATAATTGTCATAGAATCTAAAGCCAGCAATTCACTATGAAATCCAGCAACAGCATTCATCCAAAATGCAATTTGGACACTCTTTTGATGATTCGCTATTCTTACAGTCCTTTGGTAAACATTCGCAATCTGCACACCTGATTTGCATGAACTGCCTTTAACATTAACAATGTGGATAAAAAATGTTTACTGAGAAAAATGTTCTTTATTTGCTGACACTAGATTTAGTCACTGAAGTAATAAATTCCGACTAGCTCCCAGAGACATGTTGCTTTCCATTCAATACATTCGCAGGTTCCAGGATATAGAAAGAGATTTAGATCATTCATTTCAGCTACTATGGGAATTATACAATGAATGTTGGCGATAAAATCGGCATAGAAATAGAAATTGTAATACATAAAGCCTAAAAAAGTAATTATCAGCGAGCTTATCAGAAAGAAAATTACCACTTTTAAATGCATACTTCTTAGATTATTATTATACTTAGTTCATGAAACAGTAGACCAGGATATCAAAAGAATTCTGGGACGTCAACTGCTAAAGTCTGAAGACTATACAGTCTATAATCGAATGATAGACCTTGTGATTCGTGAACTCGTCAACGATGGAACTGTTACAAAAGAAAAAGGAGCTACAGTTGAAGATCCAGAAGAGAGAAACACTTTCAATTATCTTTAGTAATGAATAGCCAAGATAACTTTAGAATATTTACTAAATGGGTTTTTTGCTACTCTTTTAAATGTTTTTTTAAAGAACACGTACAGATTTAGCCAGATCTAATGCGGATTGTTTATCTAGTTTTAATTTGCTAAGAATTGTATACCTATCAGGTCTAAGTGACTGCGCGGTTAGTAACGATCTGACTACTTGGTCTTCATTTATTTTGATATGTTCTGCCTTTGTTGGAGCACCAACATTTTCCAGTGTTTCAACTATTCTTTCCCAATTAAGACCATGTAGTTTAGCCATCATAATAGTACCCAAACCAACACGTTCGCCATGTAATCCACAATTTTGACCTACAATATATTCTAGTGCATGACTAAAGAGATGTTCTGCCCCAGAACACGGTCTACTACTGCCTGCAATACAGGCTGCAACTCCTGCACTGATCAATGCCTCCACAATTGTTCTAGCTCCAAATCCATTTTTTTGAAGCAATTTTTGTGAATCATCTAAAATAATTTTTGCACTCATATACGCAAGGTTGGCGGCATAGCTCCCAAAGTATTCGTTCTTTTCATCTCTTGCAATTTCCCAGTCTTTAACTGCGGTTAACTTTGCAACAAGGTCTCCGCATCCGCTTGCCAGCAATCGCAATGGTGCTTCAGAAAGCAAGCGAGTATCGGCTAGTACTCCAATAGGTGTATTTACTTTGACTGAATGCGGCTTATCATTGCCTCTTATCGAAACAAATGGGCTAGATATTCCATCATGAGAGGCAGAAGTTGGTACACTAACTAATGGTTTATTTAATTTAAATGCAGTCATTTTGGCTACATCAACAGAACGTCCACCACCAAGACCAATAATAAAATCTGGAGAGTCTCTAATCTTAGTTTGTAGTGTATTTACTGAATCCATGGACGCATCGTTGACAATATACCATGAATCTTGTAAAGAAGATTCAAAAAACGATGACTTACAGGATTTGCATGCTCTTGCTTTTACATTGTTACCTGTTATAATTGCAACCTTTGAGGCATTATCATCAAGATCTATAATAAAGGAGCCAAGTTGGGACATTACTCCATCCCCTATCAGTATCTTTCGTGGCAATTCCATTAAATGAGTAGGCGGCGAGCTCATCAGAAAACCGTATGAGTAGGATTTATTTAATCTTGGTAGTATATCCTAATAAAAGAATAAGAATTTAACTAAGTCCACCGTGTGCTCCTCTCAAGCCTTATTGATCATCAGTTGTTCGTTCATCCCATTCAGCCGGTGCTACTGTTGTCCCAGTGCTTGTGCTTTCAGGTTGGCTTGTGCTTTCAGGTTGGCTTGTGCTTTCAGGTTGG
>JBEVTH010000024.1:0-9214 GCA_041156085.1 Candidatus Nitrososphaera maunauluensis | reverse complement strand
GTGCTTTCAGGTTGGCTTGTGCTTTCAGGTTGGCTTGTGCTTTCAGGTTGGCTTGTGCTTTCAGGTTGGCTTGCAATTTCGGCAGTAGCATATCCTCTTCCAACCTTCGTAATTCTTATTTTAATACTATCTCCAACTTTTGTACCTGCTACAAAGATCACCAAGCCCTCAACTTTCGCTACACCGGCATCGCCTCTTTTGCTCATAGATTCAATCTTTACTTCAAACTCTTCTCCTACTTTGACTGGCGCGGGTCTGAATGGCCTTGGACCTCCAAAACCTCCACGTCCTCTTCCTCCGTATCCTCCTCCGCTGCGGTAGCCACCGTCAGTGCTTCCGCTATCTCCGTATCCTCCTCTTTGACCACTAGCACGCGAATCTCTATTTTCCAAACTATATCAGTAAGATAGTATAAATCGACTTAGTATTTCAACTTTAATGTTTACTAGTTAAATTCGTCCATAGTTTATTTGTTTGTTCATTGATCGTGCCGTTAAAGCGAAACATTCTTTAAATGGAATTGCTCATCGAGCAACGTATTAGCTTCAATATGATTCATTCTGTGTTAGTTACTAACTCCATATTCAGTGTTTGAATTTATATGCAATATAAATCCCATGAATCTGCAAGCCAGAATATTATGGCAGTAATACTGCATAGTCTTCCCAGTGAATCCGGACTTACCAAAATTGAGTATGAGGGTCCACGAATTGCTCTTTATTCTAAGAACCCAAGCTATCTCATACACAATGCCCAAGTCGTTTCTAATATGGTAAATACAATAAAGAAAAGAATTGTCGTTCGTACAGACGAATCAATACGAAAATCGGAAGAGGAGTCTATTGAAATTTTGAACAGGGCTATTCCAAAAGAGGTTGGTATGATTGAAACTTTCTTCGATCAAGCATTGGGAGAGATTCTTATATTTGTCGAAAAACCTTCATTACTTGTCCACACTGGTGAGGATTTTGATAGTATAGACCTTGTGGAAAAAACAGGATGGAAAATAAGGGTTAGAAAAGCTCATCAAGAAATGTCTACAATTAGAAGTATTAATCAAATTCTCTACAATACAGCAAATAAGCGAATTCACTTCTACAAAGAAGTTGGGGAGAAGATTTTTAGATCAAAACTTGATGAAATGACAGAAGCTAGTTTAGTAACTCTAGGCGGTTTTGGGGAGATAGGCCGTTCTTCAATGTTACTGTCTACACATGAAAGCAAAATTTTACTTGATTGCGGGATCAATGGATCAAGCAAAGATCCTTTAATCAGCTTACCACGATTTGATATTACTGGATTAGGAGTTAATGAAATTGATGCAATAGTTTTGAGCCATGCCCATCTTGATCACACAGGTTTCTTGCCTTCTCTATTCAAATATGGCTATAGAGGACCAGTATATTGTTCAGAGCCTACACTACCACTAATGATTTTGTTACAGAGAGAATATCTTAAGGATACTGACCGCACAACATTATATTCTGATAAAGATATAGATGACGTAATAATGCATACAATTCCTCTTAGCTTTGGAACCGTTACTGATATCTCTCCAGATGTAAAACTTATGCTTAGTAATTCTGGACATGTTTTAGGTTCAGCATCAATTCATTTACATATTGGAAACGGCGATCACAATCTTGTTTATACGGGGGACATAAAATTTGGAAAGACGTCTTCCCTCGAAAATGCCTCATGGAACTTTCCCAGAGTTGAGAGCATAGTCATTGAAAGTACATATGGCGGTAAAGAAGACGTTTTTCCGCAGCGTGGAGAGGCGGACATACATCTTATTGATAGCATAAATAAGACTATTGCAGAAAATGGAAAAGTCTTAATTCCCGTATCATCAGTTGGATTATCACAAGAGCTTATTTTATCAATTAATATGTATATGAAAGCTGGCAAAATTACCGAGACAAAAGTATTTGTTGAGAAGGTCATTTCTGATGTTACCTCCATATATGAAGCTTATCCAGAATACCTCTCAAAAGAAATAAAACATACAATCCTGAAAGGTGAAGAAAGTCCTTTCCGTTCAAAACAATTTGTAACTATTGAATCCAAAATCTTGGAGAAGGAAGAACCTGCAATAATTCTAGCTCCCTCTTCGATGCTAATTTGCGGGCCATCAGTAGAATACCTTGAACAAATTTCAGAGAATCCAAAAAATAAATTAATTCTAGCATCGTTTCAGGCAGCGGGGACACCAGGGAAGATTATTCAAGATGGAAGCCGGCAACTAACCATTAATAATCGAAATATCAAAATAAATTGTCAGATTGAGAAGGTCGAGGGGTTAAATACTCATAGCGATTATAATCAATTGATGGCCTATATTAATAGACTTAGACCAAAACTCCGGCGAGTATTAGTTAATCATGGAGAGCGGAACAAAATACAGAATTTAGCTAGCTCAATCAACAAGATATTCAAAATACAAACTCAGCATCCAATAGTACAAGAGGCAATAAAATTGCTCTAATTATTTCAGTTAACCTGTTATACAAGTTATAATGGTGTAATATGGCTTTTTATTAAAAAGGAATAAAATTACTTTAAATCATATGATCTGCATCAGATTTTAACACCTTATCTTTCGAAGTTTAATATCTGTATGTGCTCTTTGTAACTATCATTATAATCCTTGTCCCTTGTGGTATCACGATGATGATATAACCGCCGCCCATACAAATTTACATGGAGTAGGTTTGAGAATGCAGATTGTTCTACATATATTTGACTATCAGTTTTAAAACGAATATATTTGTCATTGAATAGCTTGACAAATGTAGTTGGTTTACGTGATTACAAATTTTGACTCCTTTGTATGGATTGCAGTAGGACTGTTTATCACTGGCCTCTTTGCAATAATGGTTTACGGAAGATCGAGTTCTAAAACGAAACAATATCTCCGACAACAAGGAACGTCTTCTGGCATTGGATAGTGGGGCAACAGCTGCTGCTTATCAGTTAACTATTGAAAAATTCAGAAGAGGGGGCTTTACTTCTTTAACGGTAATTCAAGAGAAAGCATTGCCAGTTGTTACAAGGAAAGTTAATTGCTTGCTTGTAGCTCCCACAGGATCTGGTAAAACTGAGGCGGCAGTAATGCCGGTCTTCACAATACTATCCACAGATAAGAGAAGCCATCAAGGCAAGATTCGAGCAATCTATATTACGCCGTTGAGGGCATTGAATAACGACGTATTTAGGCGAATTATTAAATATGCTGAATCTGAAAAGCTAAGAATAGAAATTCGACATGGTGACACAACTACTACTGCCAAAAAGAAAATTGTGGAAAATCCTCCTGACATTTTGATCACTACGCCTGAATCACTTGCAGTAGTACTAACAAGTAAGAAAATGATTGATGCGCTAAATGATCTGGAATGGATCATAGTTGATGAGGTCCATGAACTTGTCTCAAATGAACGTGGTGCACATCTATCAATAGGTCTTGAGAGATTACAAGCGGTAAGTTTGCAACAGGTTACAAGAATTGGCCTCTCGGCAACTTTAGGCAATTTAGATGAGGCTGCAAAGTTCATTTCTGGAACTAGTAGAAAATATGCAATCATTGTAGATAACACTGTAAGAAGATACGATATTGATGTTAGATTCGTAAAGGGTTCAATTAATCATGTGGCTCGCCTTGTAATTGAATACATAAAATCAAATAAAATAAAGGGCTCAGTACTGCTATTTGCAAATACACGGGATGAGGCTGAATATCTAGGCGCTATCTTGAAAAATCAAAATGATATCAAAGTAGATATCCATCATGGGTCTTTATCTAAGGATATACGAGAGGAGACAGAGGAAAGATTAAGAGAAGGTTTAGTAGATATAGTAGTTTGCACTTCATCACTAGAACTGGGTTTAGATATTGGTTCAATAGAACTTGTGATCCATTACGGTTCACCAAGACAAGTTTCAAAATTAATGCAAAGGATTGGTCGAAGCAGGCACATGCATGGAAATTCCGCAAAAGGTTTGATTGTAACAAATAATCCAGATGACGAGATAGAGGCATTAGCAATCGTCAGAAGAATGAAAAGACGATCGATTGAAGAGCAGTTAATGCATAATGGAGCCCTGGATGTTGTAGCTCATCATCTAGTTGGATTGGCTCTACAAACGAGAAGTCTAATTAGACTTGATGATGCATTTGAGCTAATAACAAGGGCACATCCGTTCTCTAGAATTAGTTTTTATGATTTTGAAGGATGTCTTATTATTCTCGATACTAACCGCATAATCAAGTACGACAGAGAAGATAAATCATATAGAGTAAGGCTAAAGGCCTATAAATATTATTTTGAGAATCTATCTATGATCCCCCATGTTTTAAAATTTGAAGTTGTAGATTCCATTAGTAAGCGGAAAATTGGGATGCTAGATCAGCAGTTTGTAGGTGATTATGGAGAGAAAGGAAATGTCTTTGTACTAAAAGGTTCGCAATGGAGAATTATTTCAGTTGATGAGGTCAGAATGCAAGTAAATGTTGAACCGTTACAAGGTGTAGCAATAAATATTCCATACTGGGTCGGAGAGATGATTCCCGTAGACTATAAAACTGCAGAACAAGTCGGTATTATACGTAATCAGGTTGCAAAGAAATCAATAAAACTTTCTACTTCTACTATAGATGACATCTTTAATTCTCTAAAAGTAATTCCGGATTCAAAAAATATGGTAGTAGAAAGTTCAATTGCAAGAAATATAGTTATAATCCACTCAACTTTTGGTTCAAAAGTAAATAATACCTTAGCGTCATTACTATCAACAATACTATCATCCCAGCTTGGTTATATAGTGGAAACAAGGTCTGATTCTTATAGAATTATGCTGACCTCAAATGCAAAAATACGAAAAGGTCATGTTGAATCCAGTTTAAATGACACCTATGACTTTGAGGCAGTTATTGTCACTTCATTTACTGGAACTCATCACATTAACTGGAAAGTTTGGATGGTTGCAAAAAGATTTGGTATGATTAGCAGAGAAGCAGTATATGATAAGAAAGCAGCCCGCTTAATTTATGATAGATTTGCGAAGACTCCGATCAGCAAAGAATCTATCAGAGAATTACTACATGATAAATACGATATTCCACAAACACAAAAAACATTAATGGGTTTAAAAGATGGACAAATCAAACTTCATTGGTTTGATATAGAGGATTTCTCTGACTTGGCTAAGCCTATTCTTGAACATTCGACAAAATTCTCTGCAACACCACTCAGCATTGAAAAAGGTATTCTTGAACTCATCAAGGAAAGACTAGAAAAAACAAAGCATAAATTAATCTGCATTAGATGCGGAAAATGGGAACGAACTATGGAAACAAAAGAAATACCAGAAACTATTTCCTGCCCAAGGTGCAGATCTAAATTAATTACAACAACTTTCTTGTCCGATTATGACTTATCTAAAATTATTGTAAAGAGACTCACGGGAAGCAAACTATCTACAGATGAAAACCACAAATTTGACCGTGCATGGAAAGTGGCATCACTTATAAATAATTTCGGTAGAAAAGCATTGATCGTATTAGCTGGTTATGGAATCGGTGCAGATACCGCAGCGCGTATTCTTCGTAATTACATCGATGATGAAGTGATATATCGAAATATTTATGAAGCCGAAAGACAATATGTAATGACCCGCGGATTTTGGAATGATTGACATTTGAATTGTTATATTCTTTGATAGGTTGGATCACTAATTAATGGTTTAAAATTTAGATTCACCATTATTTTTATTGGGGATGCATTTTGCGAGTAAATCTGGTATCACTGGTATCACTACTCTTTCTTCTATCTGTGGATGTGGATCTTTGACTTTCATTGGTGATGCATAGAATAAAAAATTAAAGTATTGATTTTAGTCTCTTATCTGCCTCTTCTAATCTACTGTAAACAATTTTATTAGTAGATTAATATATCATATTATTTAATTATTTAATGACTAATGGTCGTAGAAATAGTTGTTTATAACTTACTAACTTACCACAAGGTTACTTTATAATTTATATCTTGTAAGGTTGATACCAGTGATATAATTGGAGAAAGATATATCAATAAATGTGTCTGAGAATGAAAACGTTATTTCTGAAAGAGATACTAATGCTGTTAAAGCAATCGAAAAAGAGATAATATCGACCAATAAGACTACACAGGTATTAATAAAAAAAGATGATAACGGGGACGATGAGTATTTATCAGCTATTAAAGACTTTCACATGAACGATAGCAAAATCCTCACATTATTAAATCAAGAAGCTGGATCGAATTATTATTCCTTCACAGGTCTAATGCGTAAGTTGAACCTTCACCAGCAAAGCCTTGTAAGAGCTTTGAATAGGTTGCAAGATCTAGGATTAATTGATAGATCTAATAAGGGTTATACACTTTCCAAAAATGGAATATTGACGCTATCAAAAAATAGCGTAATGGGGTCTATAGATAAAACTATAAGAGGAAAAGAATACATTTTACTACTTCAAACATACATTCCTATTAAAATAAGGACCAAAGAGATAATACATAGTTTAATGGGAAAGTGGTTCAACAATCTTAGATGGGCTGGCTTAATCGAAAATGAAATGGAATATCTACTTCAATGGATAAGTGATGACAATTCCTTTCAAATCAATTTAAGAATAATATCCGGTTGTATTGTGATAGAGACCAACGCCACTTCTGACAAGGAAAAGATTGAAGCGATGATTGGTTCATATAGAATATTTGAGCAAATTATGAGAATCTTGCAAAACAAATTAATAGGTATAGGCGACCATATGATAAATATTAGTCATAATTTGTCGATACAAAATAATTAGCACAAATTAATAGACTTAATAGCAGTAAATTCACTTAGATAAATACAATTCTGCATGTATGTAAGCCTCATAGTCATGAAGTCCGATCTTTTATACTATACATAACCATCTCTTCAGAGGCTATTTAATTAACAAGTTTCAATAGATCCACTATGATAATTACTCCTATATGAGATTTCTAACCTTATTCTATGCAGTTGAACTCATATTAACCTAAGAGTATGATTAGTATCATTCGTAGAAGCCATTACCCTTCTTTCGCTATTGTACTAGTGGTGGTAAATTACAAAAATGGACGATACTTTTGTGATAAAGATATCTAGATGATTGCTAGGCGTCAAATATTATATTAGGTCGATGATCGGAGAATTATCTGATTATTCCTATCGTGTATTAGATCTATCTGCCATATTTTGTAAAACTGTTGACGGGGGATGACGATCGCCGATTTCTAGAAATTAGAATATTCCAGTAATAAGCGACAATTATTAGATATTCTATTCTATATTTCTTTTAAGTCGTCAAATTTCTAGTCCAGCTAAGTCATAATTGTGGAATGTTATTCAGAGTTCTAGAATGGGTTGGTATTAAAGAAAAATCTATCTATTAATGCATATTGCTAGAGAATATTATATTACTTGTGATTACAACATTCTGGTTTTCGTCTATCCCTGTAGCCTTCTTGACCTTAATAAGGTTCTTAAAAAATAGACATATTTTCATTGAAAAAGATCTTCAACGTGTACATAATGATCCAGTAATAATATTTCAAATAACTACTCGTTCTGCAACCAAGACCCCTGTCGTAAAAAGAGGAATAAATTCAATAATAGATTCTTGCCTCAAAATAGAATACTATGACTATTTGATTTCCGTCATTAGTGACGACCCAGAGGATGTCACTACGCTAAGTTGTATTAGCGATAACTGCGAGATCGTGGCAGTAGATAAAAAATTTGTGACATATGCAATTAAGAAAGGACGAGCTTTACAATATGCTGTAGAATATCGTCGTAAGTTTGGTAAGAACACTCCAAAATACTGGGTATTTCATATGGATGATGAAAGTTATGTAACAAGCCAAACTATTCTTTCCCTGCTTAAGTTTATTAGAGAAAGTAATGCAATTGCATCTGAGGGACCAATCTTTTACCCTCTGAAGTTTGAATCGGCGAATTTTTTAACAGCGATTGCTGAGTCAGTAAGACCATTCACATGTTATGACTGCGTATCTCAAATGACAAACCCTCCTCCTTTACACATGCATGGAAGTAATTTGTTAGTTAGATCAGATATAGAAGACTCTATAGGTTGGAATTTTGGACCTACTCTCGCTGAAGACCAATTTTTCGGTTATAAAGTTTATGAGAAATACGGCCCAAAATCCTTGGGCTGGCACGGGGGGATACTGCTTGAGCAGCCTCCACTCAATATTAAAGATCATTTTATGCAAAGGCGTAGATGGGTTCTTGGAAGTCTGCAAAATATAAACAAATTTCCTCTACTACATAAATTTAAGATGGTGTTTAAGTTAGTAACATATTTTTTGGGCTTTGTTTCAGGTATTACTTCCATAATTCTTTATATTCATACCCAAATTCCAAACCTGATAATGTTATCATCGGTTAATGAAATTAACCAAAGTGTTAATCTAGATGCAACACAGTGGATTTACAAATTAGTGAATATTTTTTCGTCTCAATCGATAATACATACATTAGCGAATGGTAGTCCTATCGAAGTTGGTGTCGGTTCAATGTTGCTGTTCACCACCATTATGTGGTTGTTGTCATATCAGATAGGGCTGTTCCTGAATCTGCAGTATTCGAAGATCGGTTGGCCAAAAAAAATATTTTTTCATTTGCAAGCTCTTTTGTTATGTTTAGTAATCGGACTAGTTGAAACGTTTCCAGCATTCTGGGCAATTATTGAATACTGCATTAAGAATAAAATTAGTAAGACAAGAACAGTCCAAATTTATGACTTTTATGTCATTAACAAATAATCTCGTATATGCTAGTGTTTATTTTATTACTTTTACCAAAAACAGTATAGAAGTTGCTGACAAGCTCACTTGTCAATGTTTTCTATACATAAAATAATTTCTGACTACTGCATTTTTCATTTGCAATAACGAAGAAAAAGAGATTCTGGTTACAGTAAGTGCTAGGAACTTTGCAGTAGATACCTTTACTTTTACTATCGAAATTATTATTATATTCTCATTTGCAGGGAATACTTATAATCCTGGTTGCATCTATATGTCCCATGTCAATAAGATGAAGTAGTTGTTCATTGTATTTTTTTACACTATATTTGGCCGAGGTTTATCGTCTATTTGAACATCTCTTAGGCCATGAA
>JBEVTH010000023.1:0-20815 GCA_041156085.1 Candidatus Nitrososphaera maunauluensis | reverse complement strand
CTTGACATCTATGTCTATGCCATAAAAAGATCTTGAGCCATCTAAATATTACAAACATAGATGAACTGACCGCTTTTCATTTTTGTGCTGAGAGCATACTCTAAACTAAACTAAACTATGCTACAGGAGTATCAATATTACGATAAAAAGAAGAGAAGAGATTTACTCCATAAGAAACGGAAGGAGGTTCTAGGAGATTATTGTTAGAAAGTTACTATAATACTATAATCAAAAACATTCGTCTTTGAAGTCTAAAGGTCAGAATATCATTTATTATTATGTATGTCCCTCACGGAAACTCTAACTTATTGTCTTTATATACTAAAGATAAAAGAAGGTACTGAAATTTATAGAAATGCTATAAAACTTGCTCAAACTATTCCAATAGAATCTGTAAATGGTGATAATGACGATAATGGAAATAACAAATGGATTATAGCCATGAAGATTATAGCAGATGTGTGCTCTTCAATAAAAAATAACAATTACACTACTACTAATTCTCATATCTTTTCCCAATCACAGTTGTGTGACTTTGTAACTTTGTCTGCAAAAGGTATAGATGAAAGAAAAGCGAAAACAGGAATCGTAAACAATGCAATCTTTAAGATCTATGGGGATATTATGGAAAACTATCAAACCTTTAATCATAGTTTAATGTCAAATTGTCCAAGTATTATCATCGATGTTATTTCTACTATTAACAAAGGTATGAATACTAAAGGCGACAAGGTAAGTTCAATTAGTATTAATAAATATTATCAATCAAGAAAACAACATCCAACAACTGCTGAAGAAGATGAAGTACCAGAACCACTACCAATGACAATAACAACAGCTATTCCTGCTGCTGCCGCCATACATAAAGACAAAATAGTACTATCGTCAAATTCAAAGGAAGAGCTTGTTGAAGGCCTTTACCAGATAACACACAGAAGAAGAAATAACTTGGAAGATTCACTTGCAAAATTGCAGAACCAAGATCTCAAGAGGTTAAGTGAACTATGTCATAACTATAGCAGGTTACAAGACTATAGCAAGTTAATAACAGAAGGTTCAAAACAACAAGAATTTAGAAAGGAAGTAGAAAGGGAACTAGGAAAGAAGCTCGGATCTCATCAGCTTTGGCGTGCAGCAAACTCTGTAAAAAGAGTCAGAATGTATATTGAAAGTATCCTTGATAATAAATTCGTACCTGATGCTTCGCATGGTATAAACCATGTTAAACACAACCTTGAATATGGTTATCAGTTGATATGTTTAATTGAGAGTACAAGAATTAGAAGACAAAAGAACTAGTTATTACGGATTTACAAGCTCTATTGTTGTTTACTGTTGTAAATATAGAAGTAGTTCTATCTCTTTTTTTTGGAATATAGTCAATAAGGTCATATTATTTGATTGTTATTTTGTGTTTTGTGTTTGTAATTATGCTTATATTTATTCTAAAAGAATCATATAAATATTGAATGATAACAATTAAGTTGTTACTATCTATTATAACATTAGATATAACTTTAACCAAAATTAACCTCCAGTAATAATGTGTATATTTCAGATATATTGACAAAAAAGAACTGTTAGATTGAAGTAAAAGAAAATACGAATCGTACGAGACAAAATGCGAGTAATAGGTTGTTTGAACTTATAGAGGTACGTGAAGGTGAGCCAATAACATTTCAAAGTGGGAAGAGAAACAAGAAGCAAACAAATGCAAGCAGCCAAGACGAAAAAAGGAACATTATCATTGTAATACCTAGTAAGAGATAATACGAGCAAAATAGAAGCGGAGGAGAGTCTTCAAATATGAACTAAGACAAGAAAATGCAATTCTATTGACCAAATGTTAAAGTGATGTCGGGATGATGAGGCGAAGGGTACGACTTGCTAATTGCTAATGCTATAAATCTAAAATGAGAATGTTTTGCAGCTGAATCATTGTTTACGGCATTGATATTGCTACAGCAGCAAAGAATGATAGATAAGCTGATTCAAAAGTTGTCAGATATAAAGGATCCAGTTATACAGAAAGAAGACTAGGACACTTCTCTTGGCGTATTCATACAGAAGAAGGCACCGCACTTTTTGGTATCATATCACTTCTTATCCCCCTATAGTAATGTCGCAGGTTTTTCATGATTATTATATTCTGATGATAGAAACCTGATAGCATCGTATCAAATAGACAAAGTACAGGACAAAAACACAAACACAAATAGAAAAATAAGAAAAAGATGCATGATTAATGCATTGTAGATTTAATGATTAATGCATTGTAGATTTAATGATTAATGCATTGTAGATTTAATGATTTATACTTCTACTATTCTCTATATTTTCAGTGGTTTGTTGCGTTGGTGTCATTATGCGGTTAAGGCCTACCAAAACCCATTCTTCAAGCCATGTACATTTTTCTGGACTATATTGACTTGTCTCATCATCTGATGAGCATAAATGCTGGTAAGTGCAACTGAAACATGGAGCACCTTCTACACTTGCTATTTCTACAGGTTTTTTAGCAAATTCTGTAACTGCTGGTGACTTTTTTACAATTACTTTGTATGTCCATCGGCCATTATACAGCATTTTTTCACGTGATATGAGTGCACGCTTTTCCAAATTACTTACTAATCTGGAGCCATCTCTACTATCCAGAGAAAATACTTTGCATAATTCTGTTTGAAATATTCCACCTTCACCACTTTGTAAAATTGTCTCAAAGACCTGTTCAATCAAATTGCTTTTAGTTTTAACTACTAGTTTTGTTGGGGTAATTACATCTGATGACAAAAGGATACTCTTTCCTTGTTAGTTATTCCTATAAAAATCTTCATATTATTTATTGAAAACTAGTAACTTATCACGCCATATCACTGGTCTATCTTTGTAGGGAGCAAGATTTATTACTGGAGAAAGTAACACCACCGGCAAGTAGAAGCGTATAATGTAACTCGTTGTACAATACGATCAACAGGAAATTCTTTTATCCTAGTTAAAGTACAATTGCTCAATTAATAACATTAGGATTAAAGCAATAAATGACAGAGAGAAAAATATATAGATAAATGTCAATAAACAGCAGCAGTCATGTTGAAAATATATGTAGAAATTTTTGACCATAATGGTTTTGTTATATTGTATTCAAACTGGTCTGAATTCACAATTGTCTAATGTTTAGACGATATTGGTCAATGTAGGTTCCATATTATTATTTGTTACTTTTGTTCTGGCCTTTCAGTCATGGCACTTTGTAGAGCCTGCAGTAAAGTTAGAACAACATTTTGTGAGTGGATGTATATTCCCCGTCCTATACTTCTGCATTTCACCTATAATACTAGTATATGTAGTCTTGATTGCAGTATTCATGGTCTATTTATCTACAGAGTCAATCGACAGTAATAATAACGATGACTGCAACCTACAAATATGAGAATGTTATCTGCAAGATATAAACCAGAAATCTTTCTCCTGAGAGATTAATAGAACCGTCGGAGAAAGACATTAACATAAAATAAGTACAAATTAGCGGAGAACTGTTTCCAGATAACGCACGAATAATGCGATAATTGTCATTGGTGTTGTACGTGTCTTAACATCAAAGGTCAATGTTCTTTGTGTGGAATTCAGGTTTCTCAAATTCCTATGATGTTAGATGAGCTTTGTGTTATCGAATTTGTTGGTGAGTGTGGTGCTACTCTGAAGTTTAGCAGAAAGCAACAATTAAAATAAAGCATTTTTTATAGTGGACAATTTTATGATGGTTAAACTGGGTTAGTCTTTAAGAATATCCTCTTCTGCCTTCTGCTCTAAAGATTGGACTATAAAACTCGATTATGTACTATGGAAGCAACTTTACGACTATAATTATCTAGTAATGCTATTCAACAGCATGTGTTTCCTCTTCAGAGTGCGTTAGTTTGTAGTGCTTTTCAGCCTCATCCTTTGTAAGAAATTCCCTTGCACATTGGGTACATCGAAAAGTACCTGACTCATACTCGTACATTTATATCCTTATGTAACTTTAGAAAACATTCCAAATAATAGTTATTGAAGGATTTACAGGTGGACTTTGGTCGCGTTAACTTACTCCTACAGGGAATGATAACCTTTATGGCGTGATTTATTCTCATGCGAATTCAATGTTTCAACACTATCACAAACTCTACAGTGTATACTGCATTGATATTCCTTAGAAGAAGTAGAACGTTTGGCATTTGAATATGCGATTATCACTTAGTATATAACATACATGTATAGGGTTGATTGTGTTTCCACTACCCTGAATCATTACACTTCCATCTTCTCGTTTTACTATATATGAAGCCGGCAACAAAATGCTGATAACTTTTTGTGTATGCTGATTTATCTTTGAATTGGGTCAATGGCTTGGTAACAACTACCTTTGCTATTCTGCACACAAAATCATATTTCTAAACAATCCATTTGGATACAAATGATATCTATCGATAGAGGTTTGACAAATTCTTTGAATTGCTAGTACAACATGCTCTAGTACCATAGTTCGATTTTACATAATTTGCTTAAATTCACTATCACGAATTAAATCTAGATTCCTATCCATGTTATAAACAATCCATTTGATCAAATCATTTATCCACTCCTTCATCTTCTTTGGTCTACAGTGTATTATTACATAATATATCAAGCCGTCGTATAATGAGTATATCGTTTTGATCTAAGGGCACTCCCTTTCCAAAGGTTTAATATTGTCATCATTGTCTTATGTGATACTGGATTAATTGTCAACCGTTTTTCAGTTCTTCCTCGATAACTACTTTATAATTTTGTTATAATTATATGTGAATGACCAGACAAGATAGAGTTAGATGACTAACTCATTATATTCCTTACAGCCCCATTGTATATATAGCATTGGTTAATAGTTGATACTGTTCTTGTTGTTCCCATTTTTGTAAGCGTGCTACAGGCGCATATATGGAGTTAAGAATTACGAATGTTTTGTGTAATTCTAGCTTTCATTTCTGAAGTGATCTCTTCTGATTTTATAGCATGTATTTCCCATATATGCTGCTCAGCACTTTTCACAATGTCCTCTTCTGTCTCGCCTTCCATTATATATCCACAGTCTAATCCAATATCATGGCACGCTAATTTTTTCATTTCTATTAATACATATTATGAGACTGCGTAATAGTATAAAATGATTATTTGTAAAAGACATTTTTTCGTAAACAAAATTGGCGAGTAGTGAAAAAATCCTGTTTATCGAGGTAATAGAACTAAAATGCTGTAATGAGTAAGGAAATTTCTTGTGTAGTTAAAGCTAATTCTGTTCAATCTTTGATGATAATTCATAGATTTTAGATCTTGAAATGGCATAAGAACAAATACCAGATGCGGATCAGAGGTAATCCAAAAAGTATGATTGAGATGAATGATATTTTTAACTTATTACTAAAAAATGTAGATATGTAAATAACTATATTGAGCATAACACACACAGATATTCTATTAATAATAATCATAATAAAGTTGTTTTACACAAACAATTAAGGGGATTCAAAATAAAACACCATAGATGCAAGACAAACAAGGTTAGTAAAGAGAATGATAAGATTAGTAGCGGTAATGTAACTTCTATGATCGGAAAAAATGTCTTTTAACGTAGATGTTGTGCATGCCTTGAATTTTAGACATAATGAATCATTAAATTATGAAATAATCAATAATCATTTGATTATTAAAAGGATGATAATAATAGAATGGATTGATAATAGCAATCCCTGTAACTACCAGAAGATTTCTAATTCCTCCAATTTATACCTGTAAGAGCGTTAAAATGTTATGCAAGCATAGTTTAATCTTCTCTAGTCTATCGTATCTGGACTGGTGCTTTTGATACTTATAGAATGTGATTTCCTTCTGTTTCTATATCAAGAAGCAATGGCAAACCTAATGCAATTATGTCTCCTACTTTACTAGACTATACTGTAAATACCTGACCTGTCGTTACAAACAACATTCAATGTCTTATTATTGTTCCACTGATCCCAACAGGCGCTCCTACTCTTGTAGTCATCAACTTCTTTGCCGCGTTTGGATCTCGTTTGTGTTGATATACAAATTATGGGAAATCAAGACACTATATTGTTATGTATTCACTTTCTACCAAATTTTTCACATACTTCTGAAAAGTCAATTTATTAGTTACAATTCTTCTGTTCTGTTTTCTTGTTAATATAACCAGCTTGCTTAAAGAGTATTACATCACACCAGAAACTGAGGTGTAATATGATTAACCCAACTAGAAATAGATGAATGCGTTAGTTGGATAACACATTCTATAGATTTTGACAAGGATTTTAGCTACAATTATGCATCTGCCGAAGATTGGGAGTTTCTCGTTTTTGGCGCTAAGGATTACTATGTGGATGTCAATTCACTCAAGAAAATAGAGAAGACCACAGGAATGGTTTTGATACAAATAAAATCCTGTAATGGAATTGCAGAAGTATGGTTTGGTAGAAGAATAGACGCATATTACACAAACTACAATAACCACAAAAACCTTAGTAATGGAAGTCAGTAAATAAAACATAATAGTTATATAAACTCTAAAAATGATTCCATCAAAACTCTTTTTCTTATCCCAATTATGGATGAATTACCTCTGCATTATCGATTACTGTACTTGTATAGTTCCTTTCATTTGTATTGGATGATAGTGGACCAAAAAGTTCTTCTTGATATATGCAAATCATAGTAAACTAGAACTATCCGATACACTGTCGTCACTAGTTGCAAGTTAATCGCCGTTCGGATCGTCTGTATTCTATGGGTTATGTATGTTGTTAGTACCTATCCTAGGTTCAGAGTTGGACTGATTACTCTATTGGATAATTGGTGTATGGGAATGATATATATCAAATAAGGCTTAATCCTATAAGAATAATTATCAAGATAAAAATGAATTTGCATCGAAATAGACAATTCATATTCTTTGATGTAGATCAGACATTAGTAAATGAATGGGGTTTTATTGATTATTTTGACCAAAGATTCTTGGAATTGTTAAACGGTTTTGGAGCACGAATTGACATTCGAAATTATCAAGCAGTTAGAGATAATGTTATTCGAGATCGCAAGATAGGGTATGGCTACATTAGAGAAATTATTATTGAAGTTTGTAAATTAATATCTCAAACAGGATATGATAAAATTATTGCCAATAAATTAGAACATGAACTACACGAAAGAGGAAAAAACCTTTTTCGTTTTTTTGATGATGCAGAGCAAACAATAGAAGTTCTCTCAAGACAAAATGATTTGGGCGTAATATCTAATCAATCGAGAGTAGCCATTTTACATTTATTGAAGTGTTCTAACATTAATAGATTTTTTAAAGTCATTGTAATCTCCCTAGAGGTTCAAATGAAGAAACCTAATCCAAAAATACTCCAGATAGCTATAGATCGTGCAGAACGTTATCCGGAAGATTGTATTATGGTTGGCGATAGGCTTGATACAGATATTGGACCTGCAAACAAATTAGGAATGAAGACCATTAGAATCACAAATTCGCTCTTTAAATCGCAACAGCCAATTAATGAATTTGAGCAACCAACGTATACTGTTGCTAACTTAGGCGATATTCCAAAACTGCTGTTAAAAATTAGATATTCAAATAAATAATAATAAAGAAGTAGATATTTGCAATTAAACAATCGTTTTCCAAATGAAGCCTAAGTAAATAACAAAATATTTACTAAATAATTATTATATAAAGTTATTTCCAAAATACATTTTGAAGGTTGGAAATAATTTACAACTCCCAATCTTATTCGTAATATACTTGGCTACATAGAAAGAAGCGATCATATCGTGAGCGTAAACAATGAATTTATGTCCTGAATGTTTTTCAAAAACATATAGATGATCAATGGTTGATATGGATTTGTTGGAGATGTGGACGTTATGAATCTAATTCTCCTGCATTTCAATCTTGTCCAGAAATATTTTGTTAATCTAGTAAGGGAGAGACCATTTCATTTTATGAAGAAATATGCACATTTGAAGTCATCACCCAAAACTGAACACCCTGATAAAACACCGAAGATGGAACAGAACCAAAATGTGTGATTTATTGTCGTAAAGTACTGGTAAAGAAATCAATTTGACTTTGTTTATTGTACATCTTTTACTGTTCTTGTAATATATAAATTTCTTTCAGCATCTTTTTATGACTGCTGGGATGCACCTCAATATAATGGGCAAAGGTAAGATTATAGTAATTGAAGGAACAGATAAAGCCGGAAAAGGAATTCAGTCTCGGCTACTTATAGATGCCCTGAAACTGTCAGGTAAAGTTTGTGTCATAATTGATTTCCCGGATTATACTACACCAATCGGAAGAGAAATAAGAGCATTTTTAGATGGCAAACGAAATTATCCTACTGAAGTAAAACATATACTGCTTTCGGCAAACAGATGGGAAAAGAAAAGAGAAATAGAAAGTATGATGGATAATAGCACAATAATAATATTGAATCGATATTACCAATCAAACCTTGTGTATGGCGTCTCAAATGGTCTTAGCATTGACTGGCTACTTAACTTAGACAAAGGCCTGCCAAAAGAAGATTTGGTCATAGTACTCGATGTTAGTCCCAAGGTATCACATCAACGGCAGGCAGCAGAAGATAGTGATGTATTTGAGAAGGATCAAAAGTTGATAGCAGAAGTACATAAGAATTATCGCGTTCTTGCGAGGAAATTCAGGTGGAAGATAATCAATGGTGAAAAAAGTAAAGAAGAAGTCCATCAAGATATAATGAGGGTTATAAAAGCCCTCAAAGTTTAGTTCTAAGCAATGATTCTATTCATATAATATATACTTATAAATCTATGATGCGATCAATTAAAATAAAATAATTTATAATCCTTTTCTTACCTGCATTTAAATAAAGAATGAGTAAAGTCTATTTATAGCACAATTCATTAGCTATTGTATATTTGCTTAAAGTTTAATTTCACCCTCTACAAACAATTGCCAGCAAGAGTAATGAAGTTTGATGGTGAAATCACTGATCCTGTCCACAGGTATATTAGTTTCTCTGAGGTTGAAAAGCAAGTCATAGATACTGGAGTCTTTCAACGCTTAAGAAGGATCAGACAACTTGCTGGAGCCCACCTAGTTTATCCTAGCGCTCAACATACTCGATTTGAACATTCTCTAGGTACAATGCATGTGGCAGGATATGCTGGAGAAACCCTCGTTGCCAAAGGATATCTTGATAATGAAGACAAAGTTCAAAAACTACGCTTGGCGGCATTGCTCCATGACATAGGTCACGGTCCTTTTTCTCACTTATTTGAAGAGGTATTAGAATTAAGACGCGGGTCTAGCCATGAAGATGTTGGGAAGCAAATTATTTCTAAAAGCGAAATCAGTGACATTTTGAAAAAACATGGTTACAATCCATGTGATATATGTGAGTTATCGTTTGGTGAATCAAAAATAAAATTTTTCAATGAGATTATCGCTGGTGGATTATCAGCAGATCTAATGGATTATTTATCAAGAGATGGATTATTTACAGGAGTAGAGTATGGAAAAATTGATTATCACAGATTGATAAGTTCGTTTGAAGTAGTATCTAATGGACACCTGGCCATTAATAGATCCGCGCTATATTCTTTTGAATCAATGTTAATCTCACGATATGAAATGTTCAAGGCAGTTTATTTTCATAAAACTGTGAGATCAGCAGAAGTTATGCTATTAAATTCAATGGCATTGGCTGATGAACATCTGAATTTAACAGATACCTCAATGAATAATTATCTGAATCTGACCGATGAAGTAATTCTGGAACGTCTATGTTCGCTCAAGAATGGAAACAAAATTGCGGTCAATTTGGCAACAGATTATAGGAGTAGGAAATTATTAAAATGTGTTTATGAAAAATTTGTTCACAAGCGTGACAAGTTATATAGCAAAATGGATAGACAAACATTGCATAATCTAGGATTACAGATAGCTGAGATAGCGGGAGTGAAAGAAAAATCTGTTTTTGTTGATGCATCAAGAGCCCCGTCAATGCCATTGACTCCTACTAAAAGAGAAATAAATTCAGTATTACTTGTAGATAAAGACTGGGCATACGATAAGCCTGTCTCTGAAATTCCTCTTATAGATTCCATAACTGGCTTTTTGGATATGCTAAGAGTATATACAACTGCTGAAAACAGAAATGCGGTAGAACAATCCATTAAAAAGGTAGTTGGCAATGAAGAATCTCTATAGTGGAGAAGTATATGAAAAATAATAGTAGAATAATCAATAAGAAAAAGAGGATAGTTATCAAATTAAGTGGTAGTATATTTAGCCAAGGTACGCAGGAGGATTCGATCAAAAAATATGCTCAAATGCTAAGCCATATCAATAAAAAGGTACAGCTTGTGATTATTACAGGTGGTGGCGAAATTGCACGCCATTATATCAATCTTGCTCGGAACCTTGGCTCTGATGAAGCAAGTCTTGATAGTATGGGAATTGAGGTATCGCGATTGAACGCAAAGTTGTTGATGGCAGCTCTAAAGGATCTGGCATATTCACAAGTACCAACTAACCTTGAAAATGTAGTAATAGCAGCAGAAAGTGGTAAAATAGTGATTGTAGGCGGTTTACATCCTGGCCAAAGTACCAACGCTACTTCAGCATTAATAGCTGAAAAAGTAAAGGCATCAATCTTTCTAAATGCTACTGATGTTAATGGTATTTATGATTCAGATCCAAATACTAACAAAAATGCAAAATTATTCAAAGAAGTTACAGTCAGGGAATGTATGGAGATTCTTGGGAGGGGAAGTTCTATGGCTGGAACATATGATCTTATGGACATTGTTGCACTAAAAGTGATCGAACGTTCTAATATTCCTACCAGAGTTTTGCGATCAGATATAACCAATATCAAAAATGCAATTAACGGCAAATATTCGATCGGTACCCAAATTGTAGTAGTCAAGAAACAGTTTTGATATGGCCTTCAAATTCTGACATTCCATCTTCTATCATCTTTCTATAAATTTCCTCTCCCTTGTCTAATAATAAAGGTCTTGATTGGGCCTTTGCATAGCCATCTTTATCACATATAAATAACATTACTTCATTACCTCTAACCATTTTACCGATAAGCATTTCTTCTCCTACGGGTTCAAATCCTGTCTTTTGTTGCTTGATTGTATAAGTTAACATAGCAAATCCTGCATAATCGAATAACTTCATCTGAGCTTTTCTTGCTCGTTCCTGACCTACTATAGCAGCCTTGTGATATTGCATAAGTTATATCAGTTCTTAAGAATACATGTTATATTACACGCTATAATATAAAAAGATGAAATAGTTTATACATCTGCTTGTTCACAATAGACAAATGACCTCACACTCAACAATGGCATCTAATGGAAAACAGTTCAATGATGATATAATAAATAGGGAAATTGATTTCGTAGCGACTATTATTCATTTATAATAATCTCATTAAAATATTTCAACAGAGAATGCACTTACAATATCTGAATATATACTAGCCATGAAAACTGAGACTAACCTTTCAAATTCATATATATGTATTACAATTCGCACTCCCTCAATTCATCAAGATTCCATCTGAATAAAGCAAGAATAACAACAGAAGATGTTTTATTTTGAAATTAAACTAGTCATTTTATTTTTAAACATATTAATTTCAGATCTATTGTTGAGTAATTCTAATTGACTAACACATATGAAGAACTAAACGGATATGCAACTTCTAGTGGAACTAAAAAATATTTAGAATATGCAATCCAAAGAGGAAAACCTTCTAGTCACTTTCGCCTTTTCGATGGACTTTATTTATCAAGTATTGGAATGGGGACCTACCTTGGGCAACTGTCTGCAGAAGACGACAAGAATATGGAAAATGCAGTTTATGAGTCTATCAAATCTGGTGCTGTAAATGTTATAGATACAGCCATTAATTATCGTGCTATGAAGTCAGAGAAAAGTATCGGTCAAGCCTTATTACGTTTGGAAAAAGACGGTATCATATCAAGAGATGAAGTGTTTATTTGTACTAAAAATGGATACATCACAAACGACGGCGATTATCCAAGCATAGATGTAATGGAATATATGCAAAAAATGTTCATTTCAAATGGTATAATTGGGGAGCACGACATAAGTTCTGGTCACAATGTTCTCAATCCTGACTACATTGAAAGATGTATTGATAAATCATTAACTAATATGCACCTGAGTACTATAGATTTAGTATATGTTCACAATGCATTTGAAAGTTGGCATGAAGACGTTAACAGAGAAGAATTTATGCATATTCTTAGCAAGGTCTTTGAAGTCTATGAAAGATACAGATCAAATAATAAAATTCGTTATTATGGAATGGCAACATGGACCTGTATGAGAGTACCACAAGATAATAAAGAATATCTATCATTGGAGAAAGTAATTAAGCTCGCTGAAAAAATTGGGGGCAAGCAACACGGATTTAGATTTATTCAACTCCCGTATAACTTAGCCTATAGTGAGGCCTTGTTGCTTAAAAGTCAAAATGTAGGCTCAGAAAAAAATTTGACGATATTAGAGGCCGCCAATAGATTGAATATAAAAGTATTTACTAGCATCCCTTTGTTTCAAGGTCGATTACTTAAAGCCCAAATTCCTGATTACATGGGATTAACTGATCAGGTAGCAAAATTGGTTCAAGTAATACGTTCGAGTCCTTCAGTTATTACCACGCTTATGGGTTATAAGAAACCAGACCATATTGAACAAGATCTCAAGATTGCAAACATTCCACCCCTCACTGATAAAGAGTTTAGATATGCAGTTCAGACACTATTAAAAGGAAAATCATAGTCATAAGATGAAACATTGACATTAATAGACTTTAGAATCCCCTTGCGATCGTTATTTTTGGTTACTTTCTTGAATTACAGATGCTAGAAGCAGTGCATGTCGTTGGTCTTTTTTTCCATATGGAATTTCGTGATATCATTGTTGTCATAATCCTTAACTAAACAATTAAACCTTCAAAATTTTAAGAGGATCATAAATTACAGAAAAGGAATGTGAATTATGCCATCATTTTGACGATCGATTTTAGAGGATAACTACCATCATCATTGAGTTCAATCGTAGCAAGAGTCATCAAATCTTTATGTTTTTCCTTGATCGCTTTCCATCCTTGCTTTTCTATATGATGCATGAATGATTTCGTATTTTCAAGAGATAGCTGATATAATCCGTTTTGGGTATTGTTACTAAGGGAACAGTATGTAAGAGAGGCTCCAAGAAGTGGGCATAACATGCGTGTAATTTGACCTTTTTTGCCCATCCCAAAGAGAGTAAATGGAGTACTTTCGTACCGTAGCGAGTCTGTGGCTTCAAAAATATTCTGAACATCTTTGTTTGTATGTGGTGTAAAAACTAACTTAGCTAAATCTGCACCAGCATCACAGACTTTCCCATAAATGTTGAAGATTTCTTTGCGATTAGGCGTATTGGTGAAATCATGGTATGAGCAGATTACTCCAACACTGTTTTCTCTCGCTGTAGTAATAATATCTGAACGATCTTTTTCATTGGTAGATAGTTCAATATCTATGAATGCAGGTTTCGACTCTATACATGAGCGAAGCAGAGATAGTCGCAATTCTTCATCTGCTGCAAAATAACCACCATTCTCTTTATTACGATTAGTTACAATTAACGGTAATTGCGATTTTGACATTATCCTAAGAAGATCCTCGCGATTGATTTTGTTAAAGAAATCTATTCTTAATTCTCCAAGATCTGACCCTGCTTCTATTGCTTTTACTAAATTTTCGAAATAATCCTTTTCATTATCTTTAATGATAGAAGTACAAACAAGTGGCCTCTTGTCCAAGGTCTTAATAAGGTTATTATATTTGGGGGGGAGGGAAAGGTTTTTTTGCACATTCTGTAAACAAATTATTCTGTATATAACCTTTAAAAGTCGCGATTATAAATAACAATATTATGTCATCCATTTTTGAATATTCTTTTTAGTGTATGAAATAGATGATAGCAGTAGCGGCTTCTGACTTTGGTTATGATTCTTTTATATGTAATAGTGAAAACACGAAATGAAATCTCTGCAATAGTAGCCGAGTCCACACTCTTGACATAAGGGATTTTGATACTGTTGGTAGAAATTCAGAATAGCAGTTAAAATACTTCATGTTACCTACATCTATTTTTTGACCTTGAATTGCAAACAAAATTAGAGGTATAATTTAACGATACTTTACCCATTGTTTTATTATAACATACTAAAATTTTAAGTAAGTAACCATATCATATACAGATGTTGTCAATCAATAATCTCCAATCTTTACTTGAAGATTGGAAAGCTAATGTTGTTAATCCTGCTGTCTCCTCGAATAATATCGATAGATTAGCTGAATATGCTTTACACCTATCAAGGATCGTTGCATATCCTGATTTGGACATTAGCTTGACCGTAAAAAAAATAGACACAATGGGAGAAGAGCTTAAGCAATCAATAAAGAAACTTATGCCTCTACGTCCGACACAAATAATCGAAAAGATAAATAACTTTCTCTTTAAAGAAAAAGAGTTTAAAGCAAATGTCCAGGATTATTATAACCCAGTGAATAGCTATCTTAACGTTGTATTACAACATAAATACGGTATTCCAATTACACTGTCAATACTATATATGCGTATTGGATACTTGCTGAATTTTAAGTTATACCCAGTAAATTTTCCTGCTCACTTTTTGGTGAAACACATCTTAGAGAATGACAACAGTGAGATTATCATAGACCCATTTAATGGCGGCAGGATAATGGATGATTATGCAATGAAAGCATTGCTTGATCAATTCTATCCTCATCAAAACATCCCTTTAACTCGTGCATTTGTTGAAAAAGCAACGGCTACTCAAGTTATGATACGAATGTTAAATAATTTAAAGGCAAGCTATTATGAAGCCCAAGATTTGGATAAAACAGAGATCGCGAATGAGATGATACTCTCGATAGATCGGCGTAATCCAGATGCTATGCGAGACAAGGGTATGATATTATTAAAGAGAGGGAAGTCTAATGAAGCACTCGAAATGTTAAACTTGTATCTTGAATTGGACCCAGAAGCAGAAGATGCTGATGCTGTCCTGGAGATAATCAGACAGATTCGCACTCCAAAATAAGGCAGACATCAATATAATAGGCTAAAGTTATTAGCATTATTTTAAGTGACCGCTAATAAAATGATGATAAACCTAAATGTTTAACTCGATTCTCTTCAAGTCTAAGGACTTTTATTGTGTATCGCAACTGATAATGAATCTGTCAATCGGCCCATGTAACAATTTATTGGACGCAATTAGAATGGAATCTTTAATGATATTAATTCACCAATACTACACCTTGGACATATAATAACTGTGGATACTGTTAAGTTAGTGTTTTCGAAGTCAAATTTCTGTTGTTCTGAATGATGAACACAATAATGATAATGATAATATGTGACAACAATTGTAGAGACAGCTAATTCAATCTTACCACAAACTAATATGAGAAAGCATTAAACACTAAAAATACAAAAGTGCATACAAAATCAAAACATGTTCATCTGTTTAGATCAATACAGTTCCATGAGACTGGATATATAATCTAAAGCGTGACCAACAAGAATAATTCTTTTAAGGATTGATATTTTCACCATATCATGTAATGAAACTTATGGATACAAATAGATATGGAACTCGGAGCGATCCAGGATTTTTGCATTTAGGACATGTTGTGGGTATAAAATCTTGAGTAACCACCGCACTAATCCTGTATCTATATTCAGAGATTAATTGGTAAGCAGCAATGAAATTACAATTTTTGTGCCAGTAATACTTTGGATTCTTTAATTCAATCCTAAAGTGCAAAATCTAAAGGATCAAGTGATTATAGGTATAATTAATTCAAGCTTCCTCTAGCTCTGATGAATGGTTGCCGCCATCGCTAGTACTCTTAAGTGATGATGTCTTTTGCCGTATAAATAGAGTAGTAAATATAATTCCTATACCCGTGAGTAGCGCGGCTGCCAAGAATGCATAACCAAATCCAGTTACTATTGCCGATGGTGATTGTACCACAATCTGACCCGCAGTATGTGCCGTTTGAAAATTAGCAACTGTCAATAGTACTGCTAGACCTATTGGGCCTCCTATTTGCCTGGAAGTATTGATTAATCCCGAGGCCAGTCTTTCCTCCTCTTTTCTAGTTCTTGTGAGTGCAGCTATGTTGATTGCTGTGAAGCTCAAGCCAGTTCCTTGAGTTTTAGGATTTAGTATTAGTATTAGTCGTTGTCGAAATCTAGTTATTATTTTTGAAGAACAGCTAAATTATGATTGGCAATAGAGGCTTAGGACTCACATTTACAATAAGACAAAACTCTAGGGCCAGGACTACTTGAAAGCTCCTGCATAATCCTTTGCAAATTGACTAAAACTTACTGGTTTCTTTCCTGTGATCTGCTTCACAGTAGGCGATATTGTTGATGCATAGCCTGCTCTGGTGATTTCAAACAGCTCTATTAGTGAATTAATAGTCCACTCATCCATACCTATATCCTTCATTCCCTTGCGGGTATCTTCATCTGATACATTTACGTAGTTTACCTTCTTTCCCACTTCCTTGGAAAGTATTTCTGCTGCCTGTCCATAGGATAGCGCTTCGCCTCCAGTAATGTCATACGCCTTTCCTTTGTGTTTACCGTCGTTGGTAATAAGAGATTGTACTGCCACTGCGGCAATATCACGAACATCAACAAAACTAACCTTGGCATCTCCTGCTGGCGCATAAAAAGCTGCCTGAGTTTTTATAGAATGACTATAAAAGTTTACAAAGTTTTGCATAAAGAAGTTTGGACGCAAGAATGTAAACGGTATTCCAGATTCTTCTATAATGCTCTCAGCTTGTCTGTGCAAACGACTAGGAGTAATGCCCGGTTCAGCATCAGCTCCCATCACAGATTGTTTTACAATATATTTCACTTTAGCGTTCTTTGCTTCACTCACCAAATTTGATGTGAGATCTACCATATTAGATTGAAACGGGGTAAGTAAGAAAAGTTTTTCGACACCTTTGAAAGCAGCAGCTAATGTATCTGGCTTATTATAATCTAGTTGTACTACTTGTACTCCACTTAAATTCCCAAAGCTATTATCGTTGGCTGAACGTGCTGCTGCTTTGATTGTTTCTCCTTTGGCTGAAAGCTGCTTTACGATTTCACTACCTAAAGTGCCAGTAGCACCCGTAACCAAAATAATTTCTGCCATTGTTATTAACTTGCTAGTATCACGTGATCTATTTATGTCTGTTAGTAACCTTTTGGTTGGTTAGTTATATGGTATTACTGATATGAAGGCGAAAAATAAGAGCAATATAATAGTCTATCCAATATGTGAAAAGGTAATTTTAGTTTCAGGCACAGCTTATATTTTATCTCGTATGTGAAAAAGTAACCAAAATACATTTGCCATGTAGCCTATGAGAATTCATTCTCTACTTGGTAGATATACGAATCAAATACTTTGTACATAATTTAGAATTTCTTACAAAAGATCTAAATTCTATATGTAACTTATTGCGCTCTTCCAATTATATACGTAAAAAATCTATTTGGGTGATGAGAAAGGAGAAGAAGTTGAACTCGTATAGATTGGTTACCATTGATTTAGATTGGAAGGATATCTTCAATATATTCATCCATATGTATTGTTTTTGCAGATCTTCGTATAACATAAATACCGAATTAGGTAGGTAATTTTCTTTCATGGTTTATATATATCCGGAATTAACTTTGGCTTGTGGCCAAAGTACAACACTATAAAGGATTGAATACAGATTTAGACAAGTTATACAATAGTATAAAGCAGCTGCTAGAGGATCAAAAAGATCTACAAATAGTTTCAGAATATAAAGGTACAATGAATGCTATCCCTTTAAGAAGTATTGTAGCAGTCAATAAATCTGCAAAGGTGTGGGTAGGTTCTTTACGTGAAATTCATATGTCTATAACTGGAAATCCAGATGACTATGCAGTAGAAGTTGCTTCTGGAGCATGGTTCGGTAGTCTTGCATGGCCAGGTGCGGTGGGGCTTGTAATTGGAGGACCCGTCGGTCTTGCTGCAGGTGTAGCGGTAGGTGGAGTAATGGCATATGAATTTGAGAAACATGTATGGCAGAAGGTTCTGGAAGTGATAAAGAAAGAAAGTGGAGTGCAGCCAACTATAGACTCAGTTGACCATTATCATAATTAACTTTTGGCAAAAGAAGGAAGAATTTGAAAAGACTCACAGTACATTAGCATTTGGAGTTGATATCGACTAGTAAACAATAGTATATGTCTTATTTGGTATCTACAAACTATCTAAACAAGGATTAATGCCATTGGATAAAGTTCTATTTGGCTAGAAATAGACTATGTTTTATTGAGGCTGGAATAAAACAAGATATCATCGTCCTTGTTGGCTATCAAGAAAGAGGCTGAACACTTTTTTCTACATGCTCCAACTCAAAAAGGGAAAGGCCGTATTACTGTAGGAAACCGACTGTGTGAGCTTTGTTGTATTATTTTTCCCGTACTAGGATCTAGGAAAAGCTTGGCTGCATGGGGTCCATTAGTAAAATCAAACATGTTTTGAATCGATCCAGCTTTTGAATCAAGTGATTGGTCTCCGATACGCTGCCCTCCAAGCCAGTTATCCTCAATGAACCGAAGAATCGAAGAGGTATCTGTTAGACTATGATCTATATAATTTACTTTAGCATATGGAGAGATTATCAATATAGGAAGGCGTGGACCGTAACCACAACGATCTTGATATGTCTTAGGAGAAGTACTGAGACAGAGCTGCTCTTTTCCAAATAGTGTATCACGTACTGGATCCTGAGAATGGTTGATTATAGGTCCCATAACATGATCATACCATCCATCTGAATCGTCGTAAGTAATTATAACAGCCATGTTATCCCATTCTGGAAGGCTCTGCAAACGATTGATAACGTTAACATAGAATTGTTGCCCAAGTAGTGGATCAGATATCCCTGGATGTTCTTGTTGATAAGAAGGAGCCTTAATGAAGCTGACCGCGGGTAAATTGCCGCTCTCAGCAGCGTTCCAGAAATCAGATATATCGTATTGGTGGTTGGCTTGATCGCCTTTATGACCTATCATCGACACTGAAGTTGGAGGTAAATGGTGTGGATTTGATGTTGTTTTATAATATTGAAACGGTTCAACATTTGCATAGTAATCGTTTACACTCACGCCACTAAAGAGGGAAGGAGTATGATAGTTGTGACCACAGTTTTTTGTAAACGTGAAGGGAGTCGGTTTGAAGCCAGCTGAGAACCACCCCCAAGTTATGCGTTTGTCATTAAGAAGGTCACCTATATTTTTTCCCTGCATATACACTTTTGAATACGCCGGGACTGCGTCATTTGTAGGGATGATAAAATGAGTGATAGCCACGTCCTCTCTGCTAACTGAACAATCATCAAAAGCAGGATCCGGATCATATATCATCGTCCCATGCGTTATAGCATCGTTAGTAGGATGCTGTGGATCAGTTTTACATTTTATATTTATAGGGATGGTGCTACATACGATAGCTTTACAGTTCATATTTCTGGTCGTAGGTACACATACAGCCCCATGTGTCTGACCTGATACTAGGTTGATATGTCCCGGAGTTGATGGACCAAATGTTGATCCAAAAAAGTTATCACTCATTGCAAAATGCTGAGCGTAGTTCCATAATGCCGTCACAGTGTTACCATCAAAGTAGCCCATCTCCCCTTGCTTCTCGCATGCTATAAAGTAAGGAAATAAGTAGTTAGGATTCGGAGGAAAAGTAGATTCAACAAACTTATCTGTCTTACCTCCATCGTAGGCGTTTTGTTCAGCTGTATACGTGTGATTATTGTCACAAACTAGAGAACGTGATCTGTCTATTCGAAATGGCAAGGCGCTATTTGGATTATGATTCAAAAGGCCGGCTGTCCTCAAGTTGTTGACAACAGAAGGGGTTTTTGGAGAAGGTACAAAGTGTGGTTCACCTGGCGGATTTAAAGCAAAAGGGTACGTGGCAAAATAGTGGTCAAATGAAACATTCTCCTGGAATATTACAACTAGATGTTTAACAGGTGTGGCAGATTCTACTGCTGTAGTATTAGAAGTATCAGTTGCTGCAACAGCTGCTGCTGAATTGCTTAAAAACAATGTAAATATTAACAAACCCAATATCAAAGATTGTATTTTGGAAATATCAGATATTCTCGCTATGCTTCTAGTCACCTAGTCATGAATTGATGTATTAAATTTAATCTATGTTGTCAATTCATTTATGTAAAATAACTTGTGTTCTTAAACCATTCATATACTAAGTATTCCTTTTTAAGGTAATCTTCAAGACAGATTTGACTCAATTATTCTACCCACTTCGTTAACGACTATCGAACAAAAAGTAGGATATAATAGCACTAGATATGTTTATCTACTTAGGCTAAAGTAAAAAGTAGCTCCTTTTCCATCAGCATTATTCTCAGCCCATATCTTTCCACCATGGCCTTCTACAATACTTTTTGATATGAACAACCCTAGTCCTGTGCCTGTTTCTGATTCTGATTTTGATTTTGTAGCAAACTTTGTAAAGAGTTTTGGTAATATTTCAGGGGCTCTGTTCATTTAACAGCAGAATAGGTAATACTTTGGTTATGCATA
>JBEVTH010000022.1:0-20850 GCA_041156085.1 Candidatus Nitrososphaera maunauluensis | reverse complement strand
TTGACCTCGTTTTCAAATATTTTGCCTTGAGATCTAAATCATTCTCTTTAAAGATTAATGTCGCAATCTTATTAGATTCACCTAAATAATTGTGAATATACTCTTTAACAGATTGATTCTCCAACAATAGAGATATGACCAAATCAGGCTCCTCTGTCATAATGCTCGCTGCAAGAAGCGATTGTATTTCGAATGTGGTACCAGCAACGTCACTTAAACAAGAAAAATTCTGTTTGGAGAGAATGCTTGCAAACACCATATTTGTATAATGTGTCAGCCCTAATACAATAGCGATCAATTTATCATGAATATCAGGATTCGAGATAACCGCTATAATTGCTCCCTCAAATAATTCATTTAGAATCTTGAGCTCGATTTCTTCATTCTTGACTGGAATTAAAAGAATCTTCATCTGCTTTAAATCCATTCTTCCTGGTCCGAACATTGGATGTATGCAAAGTGGTTTTATGGTACTTGAAACTTTTTTAAGCGCCGTAAAGGTTTGTCGCTTTACAGATGATATCTCAGCTAAGATGGCCCCTGGTTTCATTTGTGAAGCACATTCCCCGATTATTACAGGAGTGTTTCTTATTGGTACACAAACCAATACCAGATCCGCGCCTCGTACACAATCGGCAATATTCTCATAAATTATTTTATTGGAAGAAGATTTCAAAGAAGCTGGATTAATATCATAAATCGAAAGTCTTATTCCTTTTTTCTGAAAGTATTTTGAAAACCAACTACCCATATTCCCCCCAGCTCCAATGACAGCAATTTCTTTTATCACCCCAAACCACTCCTAAGAAATAGCCGACTCTAAAACATCTAACCCTTTCTCCAGAATGTGTGTTGGTTGGCATGCGGAAATTCTAATAAATTCTCGATACGATTCGCCAAAACCACTTCCTGGAGCTACAGCTACACCTAAATCAAGTAGCCTTTCTACAACTATAATATCGTTGTCTACTCCTTTTCTGAGCTTCGGATAGACATACATTGCTCCGTCAGGTTCAACAAACGGAAGGGACATCTTTCGTAATCTCTCAGAAACGACCTCCAATCTTTTCTTCATCCTTCTTTTATTTTGGGTAGAACTTACTTCTAAAGAAGCCAAAGCACAATACTGCATTGGTTCTGCGACGCAGGTAAGTGCAGTGGCTTGAACTTTGACCATTTTACCAATAATTTCCTTATCAGCCACTCCGTAACCTACTCTAAAACCAGTCATAGCAAGCCCTTTTGAAAAAGAAGATATCATAATGCTTTTGTCGTATTCGTATCCCAATATGCTCTTAAAATGATTAAAGGCGTAGTCGGAGTAAACCTCGTCGCTAAGGATGTATAGATCGTTGTCCGTTGCCAAAGAAACTATTTGTTCTATCGTCTTTTCTTCTAGGATCCTGCCCGTGGGATTATTTGGATAATTTATAGCTATCATTTTAGTGCTGCTATTTATTGTCTCTGCAAGATTTTTTATATCAGGATCCCAGTTCTCGTCCAGCCTTGTCTTTAAAACGTTGGTTTTGGCTCCAATGAAATTGGCAATTTCTTTATAAGCTGGCCATGCGGGTTCTATTGAAATCACTTCATCTCCTGGTTTAAGGATTGATGCAAAGGCACTAAAAACAGCAAATCTTCCTCCTAATGTAACTATTACTTGATCTTCTGTTACGTTGTTGCCAACTTTTTCTGCTATGGCTTGACACAGCCTTGGAATTCCTTTTGTTTCAGTATAATGATATTGACGATTATCGTAGACTCTTGCTAAAGCACTTTTAACAGTTTCTGGAGGGGGATAGTCTGGTTCTCCTACCTCCATATGAATAATTTTTTTCCCTATTGATTCAAGTTGTTTGGCCTTCATAAAAACACCTAAATGTGTTTGTCGGTATGATTCATGAATTTGTTGATTTTGTTGTAATCTAACAGATTCCATTAATAAAATATTGAGGAGCCTTCCACAGAAATTTGTATCCATTCCAATTTTCGTTGATACTTTTAAAATCGAATTTCGAATGTCTTGCTCAACCTTTTCATCACTGACCTCCATGTTCAGTTTATTTTTAATTTCACCGATTTGTTTAGAAATTTGCATCCTCTTATTAACTTGATATACGATCTTCTCTGTTAATTCAAGTATTTCCGAACGCAATTTGTTTAAGTCTTCATTACTAGATATTTCAAATCACTTCTTTAATACAGGTTGGATGAATCCACCTCTAAGAGCATGATCAGCTAAAACCATCGTCACAACGGATTCTACTACGGGTGGAGCCCTTGGTACTACACAGGGATCATGTCTTCCCGGAACTGTGAGCGCAACTTCTGAACCAGTGGAAACATCGATTGTATTCTGGGTTCTGGCTATCGAAGCAGCTGGTTTGAAACCTATTCTGATTATAAGAGGCATACCATTTGACAATCCACCTAGGATTCCACCTGCATTATTAGTCTTGGTAATTACTTTGCCATTTTGTTTGATATACAAATCATTATTTTTAGATCCCATTTGTTTTGAACCTTCGAAACCTGAACCAAATTCTACTGCCTTTACTGCGGGAATACTGAAAATTGCTTTACTGAGATCAGATTCTAATGAACCAAATATTGGGTCACCAAACCCGATAGGTAAGCCTACGCTGACACATTCTATTATCCCTCCTAAAGAATCACCATCTCGTCTTACTTCCATAATCGCTGTTTTCATCTCCTCGGCAATTTCACCGTCTGGACACCTCACATCGTTCGTATATCTATTTTTTTTTGCCTCTTCAAAAGATAATGCTCTAGACCTTATGTCCCCAATTTGTACGGTATACGCTATGGTTTCAATTCCGATAGTATGGTTTAACAATTTCTTACTAATCGCTCCTGCCATTACAAGAGTAGCAGTCAGTCTACCTGAAAATCTTCCACTCCCCCTGTAGTCTGCAAAGCCTCCATACTTTACCATGGCCGGATAATCTGAATGTCCAGGACGGGGCGTTGTCTTAATTAAATCATAGGGTCGTGAATCCGAATCCTTATTCCATATAGTCATACAAATAGGCGCTCCTGTGGTAAAACCATTGAAAACCCCTGAAATGATTTCAACCTTATCTTCTTCTTTCCGCTGTGTAGTGATTACGGACTGACCCGGTTTTCTTAAATCGAGCAGCGACTGGATGTCTGACTCGTCGAGTCGTAAACCCGCTGGGCAACCATCAACGACCATTCCTATACACTTGCCATGACTTTCGCCAAAACTCACAGCAACAAAGCGTTCGCCAAGTATATTCCCCGCCAATACAGCCAAAATTAATCATGTTCTATATATTGGCTTTTTGGCTCAGTTTTGTTCAGATCCCTTATTCTTCTCCTAAATATCCTTTATTCTCTATCTGGTATTAATCTAATAGATGCATTCAATTTTGTCATATCTTGTATAAAACTTGGATACGATACATCAACAGATTCCGCACCTGTTACAGTTGATTTTTCTGTTAGCATTGATGCAATAGTAAATGCCATAAATAATCTGTGATCATTAAACGCCTCAAGCGACGAATTTTTCAAAACTTCAGGTGAACTTATTACTATTTCATCATTTCGTTGTCTTACGGTTGCACCGAGTTTCACTAACTGAGAAGTTATGTTAGATACTCTATCCGTTTCTTTGAGCCTTGCATGAGCTACACCATATATCCTAACGGGAGAACTTGCTTTCAATGCCAATATGGAAACCACAGGTAAAAGGTCAGGTGTATCAGCAAGATTGAATTCTCCTCCCTCCAAAGCACTGCAACCATAAACCGTTACTTTACCTTTTTCCTTCTCAACTTTAATTTTACCCCCCATTTCTCTAATAATATCTATTATGTGTGAATCGCCTTGTGGTAATCCAAAATTGAGGCCATTTAGAGTAACCTCGTCACCAGTTAAAACACCTGCTGAAAGAATGAGGGCGGCAGCTGAGAAGTCAGCGGGAATATCAAAAACCGTAGACCTGTATTTTTTATTCTCAACATAATATTCTGAAATCTTTGGCTTATAATTTATTGTAACACCAAATGCATTCATGGTTGCAATAGTTGCTTCGATATATGGTTTTGAGACTTGCTCTCCATTAATTCTTATTGTCACTGCAGAATCTGCGTGTATACATGAAATCAAGAGCGCAGAAACGAACTGACTTGAAATACCTCCATTTACTATAGCTGTCCCACCTTTAATGCCTCCTCCTTTCACTATGAGAGGTGCCATGCCATTTAACCTGCTAGAATAGCAATGAACTCCAAGCTGGGTGAGAGCATCCAATATAGGTTGCATTGGTCTTTTTCTAAGGCTGTCGTCTCCTGTTATAATTGTAAATCCTTTTTTAACTAGTGCAGCCATTGCCGTCAATATTCGGATTGTTGTACCGGAATTCTCTGCATTAAGGATATTTCGAGGGGCATCATAGCTATGTTTGCCTTCTATATGAAGAGTAATATTTTCATGTTTTATAACTGCACCTAATAATTTGCAGGCGGCAAGGGTCGCAAGAGTGTCACGGGAAAGCAGAACGTTCTTAATTACTGACCTACCCTCGGCTAGTGATCCAATAGCAATTGCTCTATGAGTATAGCTCTTGCTTGAGGGACACCTTAGAATACCGCCAATCGTTGATTTCTTTATCTGGACTTTAACCATTTGTTTCTTCTACACTTGCCTTCTGATTGTTTATTCTGGAAACTAAAACATCACCATTGAATTCAGCAAAGACAGTTTTAATATCGTCTATTTGATTTTCATAGGCTACTGCTGCTACGGACGGCCCATTGCCAGACATACTTGCTCCTAATGCATGTTTTTCTAATGCTGCCAGTACTGGCTCATACTGCATAGACAATGCAGCAGATGCTAGGACACCGTTCAAATTCATAGCTTTCCAATATTCACCCGCTTTAGCTAAGTCAAATGCATTTGTGAAAAAGTCAGACATTATGCTCAATTTATTTATATTTCCGCGCCTTGGATTCTGTGGGAGTAGAATTACTGCATAAAGGTTATCTGGAGCCTTCTCTCTGCGAATTAGCTTGTGTGCATAGTTATCAGTCAACACGAAACCACCGAAATAGCATGCAGCAGCATCATCATAAGCCCCTGTGATGGTGACTTTTGCATCAAGAGATGCATTTACGGCAGTATCTAAAACCGTGTAATCACCAACATTGTCATCGATAATTCTGCTACATGCCAGTGCAACAGCATTAGAAACTGCGCTTGAGCTCTTTAAGCCGAATCCCAAAGGAATTTCAGATTTTATCTGTATGGATATCAGATAGTTTGCAATTATTTCTGCCGGGATGGTCTTGTAAACTATATTACTGAGTAACTTGTCCTCTTCTTTGCGATGAAAATTAATACCTTGTCCATTTTCCAATGACACTTCAGCTGTAACCTTCAATGAGATTCCTAAAGCCGACCCTTTACCTGTCGCAATTGCATTAACTATAGAAATGGCCCCATGCATAGTCGCTCGAACTTTGTTCTTCATAGTGGTTCTCCAAACGATCCAAATAGAGCTCTTTTCATTGCGTCTCTTGGTGCAGTCATTCCCGTCCAGATTTCAAAGGCCTTTGCTCCCTGTTCCAATAACATTTCGTAGCCGTACACTATTTGTGCTTGTGCATATTTTGCATTTTCAAGCAAATTTGTTGTTACCGGTTTATATACGATATCATAAACAATGCTGTCTTTTGTTATATGTTCATAATCTATGATACTATCCTCCCCGTTGGTTTTCGTTCCAATTGGAGTTGTGTTAACTATCAAATTTGATCTTGCAGATGCTTGTTGTACACTGTGAAAATCTGTAGTCTCACATTCTAGACCGAGGCTGGCACCTATTCTTGCAATCTCTAAAGCTTTTCTGGGACTTCTATTTGCAATTATTACTTTTGCAATTCCATTTTCTTCCGAAAGCGCAGCAATTACAGCACGAGCTGCACCACCCGCACCCAGCAAAAGGATTGTCATACCACTAAAACTTACATTTCGTTTATGTAATGGTTCAATAAAACCATAGACATCTGTATTATAAGCTTTAAAAATTCCTTCAACATTCTTAACAGTATTTGCCGCCTTAGCCTTCTTTGCAGTGGTGTCAACTTCATCTACATGATTAATTACCTCTACTTTATGCGGTATTGTCACATTGAACCCCGCAATATTGGCGGATCGAAGTGAAGAAATAGATTCCTCCAGCTCACCTTTTGGAACCCTGAATGCAATATAGGTACATTTGAGACCAATCGAATTGAACGCTGCGTTTTGCATTGCGGGGGAGAGAGAATATTGAACAGGATCCCCGATGATGCAATACGTCTTTATTTGGCTTTGCATACCCTTTTACACGCTCTAAAAATTATCAACAGAAAATAAGATATCTATGAAACCATGTTATCTGATCTCGAGAGATAAATTCATCCAATACAGTGGAATGAAATTGTGTTTTTTTCAATGAATTAGTTTTAATGTATTGACAAATTAATTCTTTTCAGTTGCAATGATCGCATGACTCATAGCACTCGTAGAGATGTTAACAATATGCCTGCATCGAACCGACGCTGAATTAACAGTAAGTTCTGGAGCTACTTGCAGGCACGTGTTTGAGTTGTTGGTAACACCATCCATTATACTACGCACTTTAGCCGACTACTGCTGGGGCTTGGACATTTTTTGATGTTCTTAACATACTAAAGGTGGAAATAAAATGAGACGGAATTTTTCTCCAGCTTGCTATCAACGCTTCTGACCTTATATGAAGCGGCTCATCAATAAGTCGCGATCTTGCTAGTTTGACGTATTCCTTAACTATATCTATTCCGATGTAATGTCGGCGAAAATGAAATGCTATCTTCGACGTTTGTCCGCTTCCATTAAAAGGATCAACCACAGTATCTCCTTCATATGAATAAAGTTTCATCAGTCGATAAGGAATTTCTTCCGGGAAAGGACATGGATGTTCAATAAAACCTGGCGGTACAGGTGCAATGTGCCATACGGAATTTGCAATCTCCTTTGTCCACTCTTCATGTTTTGCAGGAAGCATTTCTTGACGCCGCGTCCTCCCGCTGTTTACATCTCCTTTTCTTAATACGAGGATGAATTCGTGCATTATATTTGCCCTATAATATTTCGGATAGGGATTGATCACAAATGAACCATATCTGTTTGTTCCACCGGTAACCTTGTGCCAAATAATTTCTTCGTGTAAATTCCAGTTGCCAAATGGCTTAACAAGTTTTGATAGCAGTATATGAGGAAGTGGTTGAAGTGTTCCGTTTACAACTTCATTCCCGATAACTATACAACAGTAGCCTCCATCTTTTGTCATTCGATAAACTCTATCATTAAATACCTCCACCATCTCATCCAGATAATCACTGATCTCCTGTTTTGTCTTACCACGATAGTATCCTTCGCTTCCAGAAGCGTGCATATCATAATCAATAGCATTTCCATAAGGAGGTGAAGTAATTGTCAATTGAACTGAATTTGATGGGATCCTCGATAGAATCTCTTTACAATTACCATTGATTATTTCATCAATTATGTTCTGTTGAAATAGCATTACCCATTTCTAATGCAAACTCTCCATATTACGAATGCTTTAAAATAATAAACTTTCTGATAAACAAAAATCATTTTATGCTTGTTAGAGTCAATTCATTTTTCTACTATGAATTCTTTGACTTCTAGGCCAAAGTGTCGACCCGATGGCCTCTTTGTGTAAGCGAGTACCTCATCCCCAAGGCTCAATTCTGTTACCGGTGTTAAATTACCATTGTTTGTTATGAACCTTATCGTTTCTGCATTCTGCAAAATGACTGTTCCAACTTCATCACCTATTTCTGCCCTGATTAATCTTAACGGCCGTGTTTCAATTTTCGACCTTCCAACTGTTGCCCGCCTTGAAATGCCCTCTTTATTTACTATTAATATCTCTGTACCCGATTCAATTTCTGAGAGATACTTGGTGCTTCCATCAGGTGTTATCGTATAACAATAAACGGCACCGGCATTTACTCTAAATGGCCTTGGCGAAGTAAAAGATGAGCCTACTGATTCATTGTGTATAAGAAACATGAAATTAGATCGACTACCAATCAACATGCCTTCCCCTCTTCCAAGCATTGACACAGTATCGACACATACCCTTTCCCCTATTCCAACATCCTTTATGTCAATAATTTTGGCTGTTTCAATAGGGAATACCGTATTTTCCAGATATTGTTTAGATTCATTAATTTGATCCACATTATTTGTTGCCAGTATAACGCCATCAACTCCCAATTCCAAAACTCCAAACATCGTCCTTACCTCGTTTGCATTTTTGGCAGTTGTGTATACCTTTGTTCTGGATTTATGAAGTTTGGCAATAATGTTTTCTAGAGGAATAATCTTCCAATCCTGGGCTTCCACGATAACAAATTCTAAACCTGATTCAACTACTTGTGCAATTTCATTTATATCATCATTACCTCGTACCTGCTTTAAGTATCCTGCTACCCTGCCTGATAATTTAGCTTTCTTTAATTCATCATTCGTCTTACAAATAATCACATCTGCCTCTTCTGACTCAAAAATGGTTTTGAACTGCTTTCCTTTGACTAATTTTGGATCGATATTTAGAAATGTAATGCCTTTTAGACTCGATAGAAAATCATCCAAGTCAGATTTTGAAACAGTTGGTTTAATTATTAGTTCTTTGCTCATTTTTGTCAAGATCAGTAAACGCCTCTTTTGAACTCTTACCTCCTAAAATGATATTACTCAATGCGCGTATGATAGCGGGAGGATTTCTATGCTGGAAAATATTTCGGCCAAATGTAATTCCTTTCGCACCTGCCTGCATTGCTCCGAAGCACATTTCAACGACATCCTTATCAGTCTTTGTTTTAGGTCCACCCGCTATTACTATAGGTACAGGACAACTTTTTACAACTTTTCGGAAGGAATTAACCTCACCTGTATATACAGACTTGACAATATCGGCCCCTGCTTCTGCGCCTATTCTAGCAGTATGAGCAACAATTTCTGGATCATACTGATCTTTAATCGTTTCACCGCGAGGATACATCATTGCTACTAAGGGAATGTTCCATTCATCGCATTTATCGGAAATCATGCCCAAGTTATATAACATTTCTGGTTCTTCCTTTGCTCCAATATTGATATGGACAGATACTGCGTCAGCACCGAGCCTTAATGCTTCCTCAACACTGCCCATCAACATCTTTCTATTAGGAGAGGGACCAATAGAAGTGCTTCCTGATAGATGAACAATTAGCCCAATATTTAAAGGCCTGGGAAGTGTCTTTATAATACCTTTGTTAACTAAGATGCAAGTAAGGCCTGCGTTTTCACACTGGTGAATGACAGAGTGGATGTTTTCTAAACCCGGGATAGGACCGTTACTAATGCCATGATCCATAGGGATACAGAGCATCTTACCGTTCTTTAAAATTCTGCTAAGTCGAATGTCTCTGCCAAAGACCATGTGTAAGAGAGCATTTTCTAAACCTACTTAAAAGTGATATGTTTAGAAAACAAATATACATATCAACTCTGAATTAAGTGGAATTTAAATCAAAGTTGTTATTTTCCAAGTTACAAATAGGGGACATTTCTTGTTTGTGTTTATTGTTCTGCACACGATCCAGTATCATCTGAATTTTATTAGGATTGATTTTTGATTGCTTCAAGTGATTTGTATCTAAATTCCTCAATATTTCATCTATTTCTTCATAGTTCAAACCAATTTCACCTTCTGCAGTTTGACTCTTCCAAAGTCTGGGACTACTTTTTTTTTCTAGAACTGCAGAAGGAATTTGCAAATACCTTGCTAGTTCTCTTACTTCTGTCTTGTATAAATTGGCTATAGGAAAAATATCTGCAGCACCATCCCCATATTTGGTGTAATACCCTAGCTTTAGTTCGCTCTTATCTGATGTCCCTAAAACTAACCTATGCATTATGCCAGCGTAATAATAAATTAAGCACATTCTTAGTCGAGAAGAAAAGTTTCCTTGAGCTAACTTATTCTTTGGAACCTTAGTTAGTAACATTCTCTTTGTCGTCCCTATTTCAATAATTCTGTATTTTATTCTTAGATTCCTTGCCATTTGTTGGGCATCAAGTATGTCTTGTTTAGGAGTGATATACTGCTCTGGCAAAACTAATGCAAAGACGCTTTTAGATCCAAGTGCCTTAACAGCTAGACTAGCCGCTACAGAAGAATCTAGGCCTCCACTTAGACCAACAACAACACCTTCAGAGTTCCTTTTATTTACTTCATCAATAATAAAATTTGTTATAATTCCTGCTATATTCGCTGGTTGCATTTGGGATTTATAATATGCATGACAATTTATAGTAGTCGTGGAACGTGGAAAATTACTGAGATCTGCCTGTGAAGCTAATGAATTCTGCAATCAACTTAATTACAAAAGCAATTCCTCCGACTACACCCATGCCAAGAAGTACCAGACGTAAATGTGTCATATAGTCGTCCTTGCTTGTCTTCTTCGCCAATTTCAATGTCTGGAACATTTCCAAAACCTTGTGCTCGATGAAAGACAAATAAGTTACACCAAAACTCGATTTATCAGTAATTTGAACCTATCGTTTACGTAACATGATGATATTTTGATATCAACATACTGCGACATTAATATCATATTTTTCCAGTTAGAGTTTACTCTTTGTGCTACCTTGAGAGAGATGGCTGAACTGCGTAGATTGGTTCTTTTTCTGTCCTCTGCATTTCTACAAATGTCTCAGTGTTTTGAATTCCTTCAATTTTGCCGATACGCTCAATGACTGTGTTGTGTAATTCTTCAAGCGTACGTGCGTTTACAGAAATAATCATATCAAATCTACCGGTAACCTCTGACAATGATCTGACTTCTGTGATCTTTAAAAGCTCAGAATGGATAGGCTCCTTCAGTTTAGGGTCTCTGTTGATACCAACCGTTGCCTTGACATTAATACCGAGGATGCCTTCGTTGACTATAACTGTAAATTTTTTAATGAGGTCCCGTTTGGCAAGACGTTTTATTCTACTGTAAAGAACAGATGCGTTGACGCTGAGTTTTTTACTTAGTTGTGGCACGGAAATACTTGCATCTCTTGTCAGTTCAGATAATATCCTCATATCTAACTCGTCAAATCTTTGCAAATTATTTCAGTTTAAGTTTAGTAGTCTACATTAATAAATGTAATTTTCGTAGATTTCACAAAAATGACAATGAGTTATTTGTACGTTACTGAGACGGGATTCATATCGTCATTTAAAAGAATCATAATTATTATATATTTTGAGCGAGGACTATGAAGGGATGTTCGGAAGAGGTCGAATAAAAACTGGGGATTATCTTTTTGTAGTAAAAAAAGAACAAAATTACAACAATCTAATTATCGGGAAAGCTCAGTCAGTTAAGGGTACCCGAATTTCAATCAGAGGTACTTATGTACATCCTATCGGTTTGATTGAACGCGTACAATCAGGCCGAGTCACTGGCAGACCCCAAGAAGTTCTAAATAATCCAGATCCAAACAACTGTATCTTTATGTTGATTGATAAAGTCGAGACAGGTACCTTTAACCAAGAGATCGATCAAAGTACTAGCAGCGTTACATGGATAAACGAAAAACGCTTCTATGTTCTTGATGGTTGGATAAGAGAGAACCTACCAGATATGTTCGCGGATGTACTGAGAGCTAGTACCGAACACGATAGATCACAAGCACGAGATATCCTTCTGGAAAAAATGAATTCACTTTATGAAAAGGATCTCAAGGATCACCTTTACGCAGTGGCAAGAAGTACTAAAGTTCTCTAAGTATTTGAAAGTTTTATATTATGGTCATAGATAGAGCATCTTTGGATTATGGAATACGTGTATGCCGCATTATTATTACACAAATTAAAGCAAAACATAACAGAAGATAATGTCAAGAACGTTATAAAAGCTACTGGTGCTACCCCTGATGACATTAGGATAAAAGCGCTGGTCGCGGCGTTGAGCGAGGTAAACATTGATGAAGCTTTAAAGGCAACCCCGCCAACATTATCTCCAGTCGCTTCTCCATCAGTTGGTGGTGCATCATCTGCATCTGGAGCCAATCCAAAGGAGGAGGAGAAGAAAGAGGAGAAGAAGGAAGAAGAGGCCTTAGAAGGACTTTCCGCTCTATTCGGATAACCTGCAAAAAGAGGTTGTGAGAGCACAGAATAAATTGGCAATCTGAAAGCATTGCCAAAATTTATTTCAATTTAGGAATAGCAGAATAGATGTTATTAAATTATATAACCTTTCTTTGTTGCTAAATTTGCTATTATTTGTGCTTTGACTTGTGCAGCAGCCAAAACAAAACTTGTTGTATCCGTCGATAAGTACTCTGATTCTTTGGCTAAAGCCAATGCGCTATATTGTGCCCTTGAAATTAATGGTTTGACTGTTTCTGTTGTAATATATTCTGCTTCTATCGATAGGCTGACCGCCGAAAGGTAAGAGTTCTGCAATTCATTACGATATTCATTCAGGTCTATTTTTAGATCAGTTTCATTCAGAAATAGACTCTCTGCTATCGCGGAGTGAATAGAAATTCCTGCTTCAATTGGTTTGATATTCAGCTTGCTCATCAATGATGCAAGTTTCTGAGATATGACAATACCAGGTTTTGCAATGACGGTATCTTTGGATACCCAGATACTACCTTGTTCAATTTTAGTAGGGACATTGGCTTCCTTGAATTCTGAGAGTACGGGGCCTGGAGTAATGCCTGTGTTCCCCGAAGGTATTGTGATATCCTTCGTAGCTATATCTCCCCCCTTTGCTGAGAGGAATACTTTATTTTCATTCAAAATTAAATTTAATTTGAATGGGCTGATATTGGTGAACATCAACGCGCACTGGCCTTCCAAAGCTCTGCTTATATTTTCTAAGTTCTGAACATCAGTTACTCTTTCAAATGCCCTACGAGCAACCTTGTTTTTAATGATAAGGATTTTTATCTCATTTCGGAACTTTTTGCGAATTGTCATTAACTGGGTGGCTCGAACCTTTGTTATCTTTGAAAGGGCAACAACATCATAATTTCTTACAATCTCCTGGAGATGCTCGAACATTAGGCGTTTCTTTTTAGGATAATTTTTTTGGCGTTTAGGGATTGATACTTGTGCTATCATTTTTGTCTGCCCGCCCTCCTTTGGTTCTCTTTTATCATCGCCGTTTGTATTGCGGCTGGTTTACCCATCGTAAACTTTATAATTGCATTACGGATATTCTTTTCTCCTTGTGGTAGTTTTTTCTCGATCGTGGCAAGAACTGCACTTGCATTTGATGTCAAGTGATCATTATCCATTTCTTCGTCACCAATTTTGGCAGAAATGTTAAGCTGATTCTTGGCTCTGACACGTACAGAATTTTTGAACCGAGTTGCAATTGATTCGACGGGTGCTCCGTACGGAAGCGGTGATGGCATCCTACCCTTAGGACCCAAGTATTGACCTAATGATCGGCCGACTGTGGACATTAAGGCAGCGTCGCATAGGAAAAAGTTGTACGATCGTGCGATTTTTCGTGCTTCCCTTTTATTAGTACCTAACCTATCTAATTCTGCAGGTTCTATAATTCTATCAATTCCCGCTCGCTGTGCTCTTGAAGCCATGTCACCTGATGCAATTATGCATATGCTTGGCGCTTTTCTTGATTTGTATGGTAAAACAACAACTTCATTAAGATTGAATCCTTTTTTGACCTCGATATCTTTCAATACTAGCGTCACTTCGACTGACTGCGGGAAATTACGCTTAGAAGCGTTCTCTCTAGCGGTTGTTATTAGCGATTTGAACTGGCTTTCGCCTAACATATTGTATACAGGCTTTTTGAAGGAAAGCCACTTAAAATTGTTTAGCGCCTTGACCGTTAAGTTCTGCAATTACATTATTTGTTTTAGTTTGGTTAGAATTAACCAATCTGCGTGGTGTTCGCATCCTAGAATAGATGCCTGGCTTAAAGTGGCGGGCCCGGTGGGCTTCGATCCCACGACTTCCGGCTCCCCCCGGTGAACTTAGAAGGCAGGCGCTCTATCCATGCTGAGCTACGAGCCCGTGTAGATAGGCTTTTATGTACTAGCAATTTCAGTATTACAAATCGCCTAGCATGGTAACGTGAGAAGCAAAATAGCCTTTATAAAATGTTTAGTCTTGAATCATACGTACCAATCATGTTCTAGCGCATGACGAAATCCGTTGAAACTAAATCTAAAAAAGCCGTGTATTAAAACAGCTGTCCATATCTTTTTAAAGACTATAATTGATTTTCGAGAAAGTAATTCTGGTTGTATGCTTATATAGTAACAACTCAGATCATGTGATTATAATGGTTATCGATGATAATCTGCGTACCGAAATCACAGTTGATGAAACCCTAAAAGATATCAATGAATTAAAAGAAATTGGTCGCGTTATGAAGAAAATCGGAGGTGGAGTTAAATATACATGATAAAAGGAACTTTGTCACCCAGCAATACTGAAAAAATTGAGGAGAAAATAATAAAAGAAAAAAAACCTTCAGTGGACAAGATTATAAAAGATTTTGACGAGAATTCGCGGAAGCTTGAAAAAGTTAGATCTTTACTTCATGCTGCGGGAAACATAGAAGTTGGTAATACGCCGCACGAAGTAATGGAGGAAAAGAGGACGTATAATCTATTGCACTATCGTCCTATGGTTAGCAAGGCAGCAAAAACGCCGCTTTTAGTAGTTTACGCCTTGATCAACAGGTCATACATTTTAGATTTACAGCCAGACAAAAGTTGGATACGCAACTTGTTAAGGCAAGGTTTTGACATTTATCTGATGGACTGGAAAACCCCCACGAATGCTGATAAGTATGATTCATTTGACGATTATATAAATGGATATATAGATGATTGTGTCGAAGTAGTAAGAAAAAAGAATTCTGTCGACAAGGTAACATTGCACGGTTATTGTATGGGTGCTACGATGTCCGTAATTTATACAACTATGCATCAAGACAAGATTCGGAATCTTGCTACTATAGCGCCAGTAATTGACGCAGAGAAAGACACGACTGTACTTAGTAACTTTTCTAAGCATATAGATATTGATAAAATGTTTGATTCCGTAGGCAACTTACCTTCGGAGCATCTTTATGCCGCCTATTCAGCTTTAAAACCTTTCAAGCAAGGAGTAAATAAATACTTTAACCTGGTAGAGAATGTTGACAATGACCATTTTGTTCAAAACTTCCTTCGAATAGAGAAATGGCTCTATGATACGCCTTCTATAGCAGGCGAAACTATCAGGCAATGGATTAAAGACATTTATCAGCAGAATCTTCTCGTAAAGAATGAAATGAAGATAGGGGGCAATATCGTTGATTTGTCAAAAATCAAAATTCCTCTTCTTAATATAATAGCCGAAGAAGATCATCTCGTCTCTCCCGATTGCAGTGCTCCATTAAACGAAGCTGTCTCAAGTATGGATAAAAGATTAATGCGCTTTCATACAGGCCATGTCGGTTTGATTGCAAGCACTTATTCTCAGAATAACGTTTTACCAAAAGTTGGACAATGGCTCAAAGCACGATCACAATAGTTTGATGATTATTGAATACGATTCAAGCATCACTTTGTTTGAGTACTTTTTCGCCTTCTCTCGATAGGTATTAATATTACTTGTACTAAATCGCCTTCCTCTATATTCAATGCCTGTCTCTCTGCTTCGGGAATAGAAATTCTGCCCCCGCTTTGAACTGTTGTCTTAAACATTGCATTATAATATGTCAACCCCTGAAGCGTCGTAAAGAAGTTTTGAAAACTCTCCTGCTGAATAGAAGAAAACTGTTTTATGAAATCACGCTGAGCTTCACCTCCTTTTTCTATTGCTTTCTTGAACGCAGATGTCCCGTCGTCGTTTGTATCCGAATTGCTCATCTAACTGGGACTAGTACTTCCATTTATTTAACATTAATGTTAACTATCGGTTCTTGACAAGAAATTTTAAAATAGATTGATTAAAAACGACTGGATTTTCAACATACGGAGTATGGCCACAATCGTTCATTACTATAAGGCTACTACCGGGGATTTTGGTATATTCTGTTGAATATTGCAATGGTATCATATTATCTTTATCTCCCCAAATCAGCAATGTGGGAGCGAGTATTTTTGATAGTCTGTCAGAAAGTTTTGGTCCATCTCTCATTCCTAACAAAGTAGACATAAATGCATACTTTGCATTTGGCAATCTCATTCGGTTTACAAAATCTCTAACAGTTTTTTCAGTAACAACGCTTGGATCAAAAGCCATATCCATAAATGCCCTAAGTGCGTTTTCATATGTCGGATAAAGTGCGGCCATTATATACTGATCAAGTACGTTGGTTGAAGATCGCATTATTCCTGCAGGAGCGGCGAGAATCAACTTTTTAACTCGGGTATTGAACCGAATTGCGAATTCTGTTGCTAAGTAGCCTCCAAGAGAAGAACCAATTATATTCGGAGTATGGATATGCAGATTCTCTAAAAATCCGCCTAAGAAGTCCATAAAAAAATCTATAGTATATTCGACCGTGGGCTTGTCACTATATCCAAAACCAATAATGTCAGGTACAATTACTCTAAAGTGTTTCGATAGCGCGGGTGCCACAAGCATCCACCTTTCAGCAGAGGCTCCGATTCCATGTAAGAGAATCAGAAAGTTTTCGTCGTCATGTGTTTTATGTGGAATGTTGTCATAATCAAGATACCTTATACCGTAACCGTTGACATAAGTAATTCTCTGTGGAACAACTTGCTCAGACAACAAACCGCCTATGATAGTATCTCATGTTATTTTAATTGGTACTATTTAATTTTACCTGATTTGTCCTCGATCGTATAGTCATAAATTTAGATCTATTTAGACGCCACTGGAGATGAATATCTACCTGAGTGCCTTTGTATAGGCATATTCACCTAGGATGAACAGCTCCTTTTCCTTTCTTCTTCGCTGCTCAAGGAGGAAACCGGCGATATTTCTAGTTCTTCCTAAATGGTTGAAGAATATAGTATAATATGCCATCCTAAGAAGTTTCTTTATCGCTGCGCAAATTCTGTACAATAATATGTCTCTTACTTCTGATGTGCCCTGTAATAGCTCTATAGTTGACTTGGAATCACTTCTAATATCGATAACAATGTTCTCATTTATGGTCGGCGTACTCCGCCTAAAATGAAGATTATCAAGCAGGCCGAAATATATCGCTAACATTTCTATTCTCTGTACTCCGAACTTATCGTTTCTTATAGCAGGACGCACAGTTCTAATTCTACTGCTTTCCGTATAGTAATTGTACCATGCAACATAACCTGATGGCGAGCCATCAACATCTACCTTGATAGTTGACAGATGCAAACCGCATTTTTATTGTACATTTCTCATATATGTCCTTATTGCGGAAATAAGATTGAACAATCTTAGATAATTTTTATTATTTATATATAGTTATATTTATATACTCGCTTTATTTCTAAAAACTAAGTTAAAATACAATAAATGAGCGAAGTAAAGGCCATTTCGATCACGTTGTCACAAAAGGAAATATCTTCCAATCAAGAGGTTCATGGCAAAATAAATATTAATTATTTAGGGCGTTTTGACAGTATAGTGATCAACTCACAAATTGAAAATTCAAGTGATATTTTCCATTTTACTAGTCTAAACGGAAAAAGGATTGTCTACCCTTATGCAAGACTCTCTATATTGAAAGATGATATTGGAAATCAAAAAATTTTGGAATTTATTGCAGAGACCAAACATGTTCCATTAGGGAATCACTCGGATGTAAAATTTCGTGCAGCAATTATTCAAGAGCACAAAGAGGTATCGAGTGATACAGTTTATATCAGGATATTAAAATTCTGATGTTTATTTAGCATTTCAACTCTCAGAAAGCTAGAAGTCCGTTCATTTACCAATAATATCGCATTAAAACTTCGATGGGGCAATTTTAATCGTCGCTTGCATCCACGGATGTGGTTCACAATGGTAATGATATTCGCCATCAGTTGTAAACGTAAACTGAAATGTCTGTCCTGGTGGAACCAATCCTGTTTTAGCTATCGAATTGAATGCGCCATTGATTTGATCCTTATAACCTGTATCGGATGTTATGCTATGAGCAACTGCATCAGTATTCTTCCATACAACTTTATTCGATAGGCCCAATGAACCATCAGCTTCTTTTGGAGTAAAGTTTTTCGTCTGGCCAGGATTTGAGGAACCCGGTACGATTACAACGTTAGTAGTCTGAGGTGGATTTAATATTTCTGCTGGAAGTTGAGGCTTGGCATTTGCTTGAGGAATATATACAAATTGATAGTATGCTATACTTACCGATACTGCAACTATAAATGTAATAATGCTTATTCCAGCAGCGTGATTTTCCAGTTAAACCTTCCTCCTTACAGTGTATCTTGAATTTTCACATATAAAGTTATTTATCTTTTATATTGCTGATCTGCCATTCGACGATGTGGTTAATCATTCTTGTCATTAATTTCTGCATTGGATAGCCTAGAGGGAATAGTGGGATTATGGTTACCTGCATTGCCTTTTATTTTATCTGGGGTTGTAGCTTGAGTCTTTTTACTGACTCCTTGTGATTGAGATGGCTGAGTCGTAGGATGATTTGTAGCTGCTTTCTGTACAGGCGGGGGAGCTAGTGGCCGTTCCACTGTTGCAGGTGTAGATGTTTTTGGAGGAAGTGGGGAGGGTTTTGTAGTTGGAGGGACTATAGGTCTTGGAGGTGACGGGGGGGGTGCCTTCGACATTGTTCTGCCATGCCTATAAATATGAAACATACCCGCAAACACTATCATTATAATACCAATTATAAATAAAGAAAAGTTCTTCATTCCATTAACAACGGCATAATACGCCATAATATTTAGGTAAACTTGAAAAGCCAACAATGCTGTAAAAATTATGTAAATCCATTTTTGAGAGAGATTGATCGAACTCTTACCACTTGTCTTCTTTGGCTGGAGTTTTTTATTCGCCTCTGCATTCTTGGCAAGTTTTATCATCATATATGTGAATCCAAATGAAAGCGGTACTAATAACAGCATTACAAGATAAAAGAATATGGGGTCGATTACGAGTCGTTCGAGCAAGGCTTTTTTGATATCTGGATCAATATAAAATCCCCAATAAGTTGTGACCATGATTTGGGCAATGCTAGTTATGCCTATTGCAGTGACTAATGGTCTATCCTTCCAAGAAAATTTCTTGTATCTATCTACAAAAGGGACTAATAATAATGCAGCTATAAAAAGACCAGGCCATGCAACCCCTGTTACAAATTTGTCAAACATTGTCCTTAAGAAAGCGTAAAGTCCAGTTAGATACCATTCAGGTACAGTAATACCAGGAGGGGATGCTGGATCGAACCTGGTTCCTAGATCTACCGGAAATACACCACCTGTTAACATGATCGCACCTGAAATAGCCATTACCATAGGTACATCAAATACCAGGAACCGCGGGAAGTGAACTACCATTAAGCCTAGCAAGAAAATTGGAAGGAAGAATACGTGAAACGCATAGAACCTCAAAACAAAATCGTGGAATCCCCCACCAAAAAATGCATCTCTCATTTGTGGACCAAGAATTGGTATAGAATTAGTGAGAGAAGCTGCAATAGAAATAGCAAGCTCTGCGCGTTCACTAAAAATTATGTCGTATCCAGTAAATGCTTCAAGGATTGTAAGGACACCTAAAAGAATCCCTGTAACCCAAAGAATTTCGTTCCTGATCTTGTATCTACCACTAAAGTACTGATAATACATATGAAGGAGTGCAACCATTACCATCGCGTTGGATGCATGGTAATGGATGTTGCGCATATGAAATCCATACGGAATTACGTTGTTTATGGTTTGAACACTATTCCACGCCCTATCTAGCTCCGGTTCATAGAAAAGCATTAGTAATGCACCCGTAATCCCGAGGATAATGAATAAGACAAAAGTAATCATACCTAGGAAACCAAGTGGACTAACAAATCTACCTGGAAAAGTAAATTTTAGTCCCATGAAAATGGTACGCTCTACTCCAGCGTAAATCCATTTAAGAAAAGTTACTAGGCTATTTTCACTCTTTAAGGAAACGACCAAATCCTACCACTCCATTTGCATCTGGACTAAAATTAGGAGGCTTAATCCAAAGGTTTCCATCACCATCTGTTTCTAGATCTAGTTTTGCAAGAACATTTGACGGAGGAGCCTGTAATGATGCTGGGCCTGCAAAAGCTTTTCCTGTTAACGGGTCATACATACTACCATGACATGGACATTCACCTCTTTTTCTCCCAGGATCCGGCCAATATTTCCACAGACACCAAAGATGAAGACAAACCATACTATACATACGGAAAGCTGATACATCATTTTTCGTACCACCTAATTCTTCAGGTAATCTTATAAACTGCCAAATTCTAAAGGACTCTTTATTTAATGTCGGATCATTAGTTTTAGGATAGATAACTGCCTGACTTGAATTGACTTGAAATGTTTTAACATTAGCCTGTGTTCCATCAGGGAGTTCCACCTTAGCTCTTGTGGCCACCTTACCAGAAGGATTCGGTAAAAATTTGCCCCAATCAACAAATGGTATAAAGGTCAAAACTGTACCAGCGGCTGCCATTAGTTTTAAAAAATCACGACGCGATACCTTACTAGATCCTTCAATCGCGACCATATTGTAAAATTGAGCATAAAGATATCTATAAACTTTGTCATTGTCAGTTA
>JBEVTH010000021.1:11786-22159 GCA_041156085.1 Candidatus Nitrososphaera maunauluensis | reverse complement strand
AACCAATATATCAAGACAAAGAATTTACATGATGATACTCAAACGAATAACTTGGTATATGAAGAATTGGAAAATATATCAATAACTCTCAATCACACACCAAGCAATAATATTGCTTCTGTAGTTCACTTTGGAAATTCTGATACTAGTATTACTAAATCCTGAATGAACTACTACAAGTGAAGATTAGAATAAAGAAGTAAATAAAGTAACAAAAGAGGCTTCATTATCAAGTATCCAACAAAAAATATCCACAGCCTAACAAAAACTCTATCATCGTTGGATTATTGCCATTGATTGCTTCATTATTAGTTTGTTAAAGCGCTACCAAGCGCAAAGAATTAGAATCTCTTCAAGGAGATGAAAGAGGAGGAATAATACCTGGTAATGGTGATGATGGTGGAAATGAGGGCACTTGAGCATTACTGTTACTCTGATTTTCACTGCTGATGTCTTGGCTCTTGTCTATAGAATTACCTTTCCTACCGCATATATTACACGAATTAGTCAGAGAGAGCAGAGGTGCCGTTGTAGGCGTCACAAGTGAGTGACTTGTTGTTGTGGGCATACCTTCTCCATGGGAGCCCACATTACTATTACCACAATTCAATGTAGCAGCTAAAACTGCACCATGAGGTGAGGACTCATTTAGATCGGTGCAACTTAATGATTGCCCCATAGATGTGTAGTTTAATGACTTGTTTCCGTTTACAATATAGTGTTGTATTTTATATGATGATGAAGTTGACATGCTAGAATTTGCAGCAGATAACAATTGTTTCCATTCCTCATTATAACCAACCCTATATCCAACACGATAGTTGCTGCTACCTTGATTTATCCTTGGATTGTAGAGACTACGACCATTCAAAGCTGAAAAATCATGCACAGCAGCAATAGAGCCAGTATTCTTGCCAATACTATAATCTAAAGATGTTGTTGAGTTAGTAGTGGGTATCATACTTGCCACACCATAAGCGTAGTTATCTGTATTGGACTTTAAATCAAAAGAATAGGTGTTACCTGTTATAATTATGGCAGCAATCATCAAACTAAACACAATGATTGATTTTATATGTACATTTGCCATCATCTACTTCACCCGACAAATTTGCATGGTATAATAGTAGGTATTATTAATTGATGGTAACGACTTCCACATCGAAGAATACTGACTTTCCAGTCTATTCAATGCTATAAGCATAGAGAGATTGCATTTTATTTTGCAAGAGATCTGATAATAAATAGTTGGAGAAAAAATATTGAGCCAAAAGACAATTTATAATGGATGAGAGGATGAATACAAAAGAACAATCCTTTTTCTTACTTTCTCCTCTGCCTGAGCGAGCTAACCCTGTCAGAGACAGAAGTTGTAAACAGATTTATGGTGAATAGTGGTAGTGTGAACTAAATAATGTAAGCCCATTAAGATAAAAAAGAGAAAAATGAGTTATTAGACTACTGTTGCTCTTTGACTTTCAATTTTTGGCAATATTGAGTATATCGTTTATCAACTTTTGAAGTTCATTTGCACTTCTAACTATCACCTTTAGAACCTTCTTAGTTGTGTTGTGATTGTAAGTATTAATATTATCATCTCCTTCAAAATCCATTTGTAATAATTCAGAATACCCAATGATGACGACATGCGTCAATGTTTTCAGTTCATGAGTTGCTATATTGATAAAATCAGCTTGCGTTGTGTCATGCTGTTTTATGTTTTCGCTAACTAACATTTCATTCTGAAATTGGATGAATATACTTCTTATTCCTACTATTATTAATTTCATACAAATCTAAACAATGCTTACTCCCAACAACAAGATATAAAAATTGCTACTCGTAAATGCTAGATATTTAATTTATGAAAACATTTTTATTGATAAAATTCTAATATTACAAATTCGAAAAGAGATTATATATCGGATCTATGATCTATTTAATCTAATCTCTATGTACTCAATGCATTGTCTTTTTCAAATAGTTTGCATCCACAGTTACAGGAATTTGATATGGCGAATCAAGTAATACTACTGTAGCTTCCTGTTTTTCGTAATCAACTCTTGTGATCTTTGCTTTCATAGCCTTAAATGGACCAGCTATGACTTCTACCGTATCATCAACATTAAGATCGGATATAACTGGTTTTTTCACAAGGTATCCTTCGATATCTTTGAATGGCAGTTCTCCACGGATTTGTCCTCTTGCATGTCTAATACCAGCTAATGCTTCATAGGCGACATTCGAGTCTGGAGCTTCAACAATTATGTATCCTTTGAAGTTGTCAAGCACAAGAATTGAACGAATTCCAATCTTTTTTGCGTTAATTTTATTTTGTAAAATATTTGCAACCACATGTTCCTGTCCTCCTGTAGTTCTAATGGCAAAGAATTTTGAATCAGAAACAGGTTTTGTTTCTTGTTGAGTGATATCTTGTGATGGTGAACTAGTGGTAGTAACCTGTGAAACAGAATCTACTGTGGCGGTATCGTAAATAGTATCCTCTTTAGGTAAATCTTGATTATCAAAGTTATCATTAGCTTCAATCACATCATCATTTTCTTTAATGCTATCACTCATTGTATTAAATTCACTAAACAATAGTTTAATGCATTTTATAAATTTACTTAATATGGCATGATACTAAGAAGATATCACATAAAGAGTGCCTTTTTGGCTAGTTTTTATTGACTTTCTTGAAAGATTATTTTTGTCTAACAAAAAGATGAAACTAAGCCCGTGTAGTATATGAATATGTTCTCAAGAACTTTCGAAGAAAATCCTTGCAAGTCCAAATATATATGTTCTATATTTATTCAAATATATTGGATCATCGATACTATGTCTTAGCTGCTTCAGAACAGGATTTAGCAAGTATGACGATGGTACATTACTTGAGAAAGAATAAAGGCTTTTCAATAACCGATAGTAATAATGAGAGCATTATTCTTCAATCCGCAGAATACAAAAATGTTAAACTATTTGTTTCTGACAAAAGTCTAATTCATTTAGAGGATCTAGACGAGATTCCATTTTGGAATTCAAAAAATATACCATCATCATATATTTTCCTTTCAAAACACATGTCTGAAAGTGGAATTCCTACTCTAACTTGTCATTGTACGGGTAATTATGTAGATAATTCTTATGGTGGAAACCCAAGAGAGCTGGCAATATCATACCCGTATTTACAGAAACAATACCTTATGCAGATTACTAAAGCGAAGCCTTTGATTCCAGGTTATGATATCGTTATAGAAGCAACACACCATGGACCTACGTCACTAAAAAAGCCAGTCCTTTTTGTCGAAATTGGTTCAACAGAATCGCAATGGACTGATAGAAATGCAGCCTCTTTTGTATGTAATTGCCTATTAAATATTATTGGGAATGATTTTGGAAAATGCTGTGAAAAGGTTGGAATTGGTTTGGGAGGAACGCATTATCCAATAAAGTTTAACAAATTATTGTTGGAATCTGAGTTCGGTCTTGCTGCTGTAGCTACTAAATATGATTTGGAATCGATCGATGAAAATATGTTAAAGCAAATGATTGTTAAGAGTATAGAAGAAGTTAATTATATCATAGTTGATTGGAAAGGGCTTGGAAAGGAAAAGAAAAGAATAATGGGTCTAGTAGCAGACACTGGTCTTAATGTATTGAAAGTTTGAATCAATAAATATAGTTAGAGAAAAATATCAAAATCTACTTCTATATAGTTGAATGAATACTCGATAATTGTACAACTAAAACTATCTAGTTAATGAATATCAAATTCCCATTTACTGTTGACTATTGGAGAACGGAAGCGATGCAAATCTATGTTATTGTCACAATTATTATGAAAGATGATGCACAGTAAACAAAAAGGATTAATGTAGTTACAGAGTCACAATTAATAATATTCTAAATAAAAATCCAAATCCAGTTCTTGTTCCATGTCCAGAATAGTAAGTCAATTGCAAAGTGGGACGTATATGAAACGTTAATGAAGAGCATTATTTGAAAAAGAAGTGATAAAATTTCAGAATGAAAATCTAGGGTATTTAGCTTCCATAGAATGGATTTCAAAAAAAGAAACAATAATTTAATGAGTTTTAGACTGTTTTACGAGTTCTCTTAAATGGGCTAAGGATCTTACCTGACCACCATTAACTTTCTTGTATAATGACCAGTATATTTCCCGATTGATGTCATTTCTGTCCTTTAATACTTTTAGATAGTATCTCATTGACCTTACTCTAATGACATAGATCTCTTTCTTACCCATTCTTGCTGTTTTCTTACCTTTCTTTGAACCTGGACCTATTCCATGTTTTCTGTGAATAATTAGTTTTGCCTCAGCACGGGCTCGTGACGTTCCCTTTGGTCTGACAGTCCAGATCGTCCCATTCTTTATTAGGGCACGTATATTCTCACGAGTGATGGAATCAGCTACATCGTCAAGTTTATCGGGTTCAAATCTGACCCTGTTTGCCCCAACGCTTAACATTCTTGCTATTAATTCCCTTTTTTTTCTTATATTTACTACCATTAAGGTTTCTCCCCGTTATTTTCTTCTTTAGCCTTCTTGGCTGATAAATTGCCGGCGTTTAATACTTTAATATGCATACTCTCAGCCTTTGCTATTAATTCCATCCTTTTCCTTGTTCCAACGGTATGTGCTAACCTAGCGGCATCTTTTGTTGAATCCAATTTAGCCAGATCATTTATATTGAAAACAATATTGTCTGTATAACCTGATGGATGAAGACCTCTTGCTCTTTTTGGGCCTCTGTAGCCAATCTTGACGATTCGTGGTACGCCAGATACCTGCTGTCTCATCTTGTTATCTTTGCCTTTAGGTTTTCTCCAGTTCTCAGCTAAACGATCATATCTCCAACTCTCCTGCCTTACAAATTTAGGTCTCCTATCAGCGATTTTCTTTCTGGCTTCGAGTAGTTCTTTATTAATCACCATTATAGTAAAAATAAACAAGAATGAGTTTTAAATAAATATGTTTCTGACTTTTCAAAATATTAATAATTTATAGTTGAACAATTTCAATGAAATTATTGACTGACATACTAACTTTTCCAGAAAAAAGAATCTAGTAAGATTCTTTTATCCTACTATTACAGCTTTAATATCTTACAAATATCCTATTATGCTACTACAATGTTTAATATAACCATCCCAATCAGAAAGGTTAATAGTTCCAACTTTGATTAATTGAACATGAAAAAATATGAATTACCTTCATTACCGTACACCTACGATGCACTAGAACCACATATTGATGCAAGAACTATGGAGATACACCATACAAAACATCATCAAACTTATACTGACAAGCTTAATGCAGCACTCGAAAAATGTCCTCCTAACATTCAACAAAAAGACATCACAGAAATATTATCAAGTCTTGATGAAGTTCCAGCAGATCAAAAAAGTGCAATCAACTTTAACGGTGGAGGATTTGATAACCATAGAATATTTTGGAACAACATGAAACAAAACGGTGGAGGAGAACCAGGCGGATCTATTGCTGATGCGATAACCACATCTTTTGGAAGTTTTTCAGCCTTTAAGGAGAAATTCTCTTCTACTACCGCATTGATTCAAGGTAGTGGTTGGGGATGGCTAGTCTATAATCCAGCTTCCACGAAAGTAGAATACAAGTCAATGCCAAACCAAACAAGCCCAACAACCGAAGGTTTAATCCCACTTTTAGGATGCGACGTATGGGAACATGCTTACTACCTCAAATATCAGAACAAAAGACCTGACTATATTGCTGCTTGGTGGAATGTTGTAAACTGGGATGATGCAGCAAAACGTTATGACAAACTGAAGAAGTAAGACCACATCTATTTTTTATTTTTTTGGGAATTTATTATAGTAGTCTATGGCAAATTTTATTGTAATTTGTCCAGCTTATGGTCAAGATCTCGCAGTTATGAAAAATTTACTGATATACTTTTGATAATAATAAGTAAGTAAGAAAGATTTTAATGATATTGCTAATTAAATATAGTACATTTTTATTTACTTTTAAAAATTAAAGGATTTTCACGTATTCGGTAAATTGACTATATTAATAGAGCCAAAATTTTCCCTTGTTGTTCTACTGACAGCCATATTATAGTCGTATATCTTTTTTGAATATTCTTTCAATACTTGTTTCATATCGTCCAGGGATTTACTGGTATAGAATCCTGGACAATCGCCAGTTAATTGAAAGGTTGCATGCACTACTGATCGTCCTTTGTCAGCTTCTAACCATGAAGCAAATGGATAAAGCCAGCATACACCAGGTTTTTGGGGATGGATTATGCAGTAACCCTTGTCATCCAAGAATCTGCAGAGAAGTGGAGTACCGTCTTGCTCTTCCTTCTCATCAGTTTGTCTCTTAAGAGAAAGCATAGTAAGAGTACTTATAACATTACTAAATGCTTCTTGCTCTTGCCAACTTGAGATTCTTGTCTCATTCTTGACAAATTCTGCTTTTGATTCATAACCCATCTTTTTAGCCACAGTTTTGATATCATCTTTCGTCAATGGCAATCTTCCCTGTCTTTCACAGCAATTATGACAATCTGGCCATAGACATCTCCATAGGACATATAGATTATCATTGGTAAGAGTAGGAATATGAAATACAACTCCGTTCACATATACAGCCGTATCAACCACATCATCTCTTTTACCGATATGCAACTCATATATCCCAGGATCGATTTTCCATTTTTTTGAAAGCTGATCAAGTGAACTCTCGATGGTATCATTGATATTCAAAGTTTTAACACTGTATTTATAAAAAACCGGCGTTTAAATGTGCCTCGGAGTGCAACACTGAAGGTCTTCAGCACAAATATGAGAACACCAGCAGTAGAGGATACAAAGGAGAGCGAAGTCAAAAGCAAAGGAAAACATGCATCCTCTACTGAAAACCGTAGAATGGTATGGGAAAAGGTTGTTTGGCCTTTAATATTGGAAGTCAATCGATCATACTTTAACTTGAAGGAATACCACTCTAAAAGGGATGAATTCTGTCATCTTTATGATGTACGACCATCAAAGGTTGCGGGAGGATTTGTATCTTTGTTAATTAAAGGGATACTTATAAGGGAAAAGAACATCTATTCTATACATTATAGACTCATTCCATATATGCGAAAGAAAGTAAATTTGGAATACGGTCTTGTAATTAGAGAAGTCAATACTAAACGGTAAAATCAAATATCAGTCTGATTTGGATCTTTGTGTAGTAGCTCGCGAAGCCCGGTCGAACCTGTATTTTTTAATAAGCAGGTGCCGAATCTAGTGGCCAATCTCCAAGTGGGGCTAGGGATTTCAGGCTCTGGATCTCTAATGAGAAAAGAAACCTGGAGACAGCAGTTCGAATCTGCTCCGGGCTACCATTTTATATTTATACTAGTGGACCAGCATTACGGATCTCTTTAGAAACGTCTCCAAACTTTTCAAAGTTCTTGACAAATAATGCTGCAAGCCTCTTAGCAGACATAATATACTTCTCCTTATCAGACCATGTATTACTTGGATCAAGAATGGCAGATGGAACTCCAGGACATAAAGTCGGAATTTCTAAGTTGAAAATATCATTATGCTTGAATGGTGTTTTCTCTAGGTCTCCGTTCAATGCCGCTTTTACCATGGCCCTTGTATATCTCAGGTTCATTCTCTTGCCAATACCATATGGTCCTCCAGACCAACCAGTATTAATGAGGTATACGTTGGTATTATGTTCAGCAATTTTTTTCCCAAGCATTTTTGCATATTCTTTAGTATGCAATGGCATGAATGGAGCACCAAAACATTGTGAGAACGTTTCCTTTGGCTCAGTGATTCCTCTCTCGGTTCCTGCCAATTTACTAGTGTAACCAGACATAAAATGATACATGGAACCTTCCTCTGTCAGCTTTGCGATTGGTGGCATTACTCCAAAGGCATCCGCAGTCAGAAAAATAATAACTTTTGGATGACCAGCAACACTTGGAATTATTGCACCAGGAATAAATTCAATAGGATAAACGACCCGAGTATTTTCTGTAAGACTCCCATCAGAAAAATCAGGTTCCCGTGTATCACTCTTAATAATAACATTTTCCATTACTGCACCAAACCTTATAGCTTTCCAGATTTCTGGTTCATTTTCTTTTTTTAGGTTTATGCACTTTGCATAACAGCCACCCTCAAAATTGAAAATACCTTTATCAGACCATCCATGCTCATCATCACCAACAAGTCGCCTTTCAGGGTCAGCAGAGAGAGTTGTCTTTCCAGTACCAGATAGCCCAAAGAATAGAGCAGTATTTCCATCCAAACCCACATTTGCTGAGCAATGCATAGGGAAAATGCCTTTATTAGGCAAAAGATAGTTCATTACAGAAAACATAGCTTTCTTAATTTCGCCTGCATAAGAAGTTGACCCTATTAGAACTGTTTTTTTCTCAAAACTGATTATGATGAAAGTCTCGGTTCTTGTTCCTTCCACCCCAGGCATTGCCCTAAAGTCGTTTACAGATAATAGTGTAAATTCTGGATTAAAATTTTCGAGTTCTATCATTGTTGGGCGGATAAATATTTGAGTTGCAAAAAGACTATGCCATGCTTTATCAGTAATCACCCTTATAGGTAACCTTGTTTCAATGTCTGCTCCAACGTAACCATCAAAAACAAAGAATTCCCTACCTTCGACATATCTTTTCATTCTGTGGAAAATCTTTTCAAACTTTTGTTGTGAAATTGGAACGTTGATTTTACCCCAGGCTACAGTGTTGTGAGTAATATTATCATCAACAATATATCTATCATCTGGTGATCTTCCTGTAAACTTGCCAGTTTTTGCAGATAATGCACCAGTTGAAGAAAAATCTCCTTCTTTTCTATGAATGGCAACCTCGATTAATGATGGCACCGATAAGTTTCGGTGTATGCTCCCTAGTCTAATATCTATCTCTTCAAGCTGCATCAGACATTTTGTAGTTATACTCTTTGGGTTATCATTCATTAACTGATTTAACCAGTAAATTGCATATTTAATTGATTTCATGTAGTGAACCAGAAGTAGTGTCTTCTTCTGTTATGTCATTTAATATGTATGATTGATCGGAATTCAGAACTTGTATTATTTATTGTGCTTCCTTTGCACAGTCCCAATTGTTATGAAAAACCATATTTTTTTAAAGCATAAAATAGATTTGTTGGAATTACATGAATTCATCGATTATATCTTTCAAGATATTATATTTGAGTCAACTTAGAAATCCACTTTCCAATCCGGCTGAAAATTAGACCACTTTCAGAAATCATTTTCTAGATGTTGCTGTCTTCTAATATCTTTAAGGAGGAGATCATCTACAGTTTAATGCATATGAAGTATATAAGATAGTAAAGCAGCAATGTGTGACTATTACAATCAATATTCCCATTCAGAGTCATGTTTGAACAATCACTTAAGTCATAACATGAACTTGGGTGACCTGGAATTGACTAAATTGATAGTAAGCTTGATAAGAAGATGAAGAATATATCAGATAATATCTTAAATTTTGCTGATTATAGGTCTATGCTTTTTTAATCTTAACTTAATTCTGATTATAGGCCATGTTTTTATAGTCATTATTGAACTTCTAGCAGGATTGTTTATGAAGTTTGGGAAACTGACATTATTACTCGCTTTTGGGGTAGTTATTTTTGCTATAACTAACACTGAATGGGTTAGTACTTCGCATGCACAAGTTGTACCAAGTATACAATCCTATGCTGTTCCTCAGCAAGCTTTAACAAACAATAATGCCGTTGCTCCTTTTTCGTTACCTTCGATTAAATTAGATAATAATACTAACATTGCAATAGCAAAAATAGGCCCAATTGCTGTTGCTGGACCAGATCAAATAGTCACAGAAGGATCAACCGTTACTTTGAATGGCTCGGAAAGTAGGGATCCAAATGGTGTCATCTTGTCTTACTCATGGAAACAAATTCCAACAAGTCACTTTATTACGTTAAGCGGTGCCGATACCCCTGTTTGGTCTTTTACTGCCCCACGAGTATCTGCAGACACTACACTTACTTTTGAGTTAACAGTTACAGATAACAATGGTTCAACTGATAAAAGTACTCTGAATGTCCTTGTCAAGCATACTACAAACGTCAATGCGAATCCAACAACAACACAACCTTCTACAGCTAACCAACCAATCACAGGTACTACTCCTACTAATAATCCACCAATCACAGGTACTACTCCTACTAATAATCCACCAATCACAGGTACTACTCCTACTAATAATCCACCAATCGCAGGTATTGTTCCTGAACAAACACCTTCTACAGCTAACCAACCAATCACAGGTACTACTCCTACT
>JBEVTH010000021.1:2362-11686 GCA_041156085.1 Candidatus Nitrososphaera maunauluensis | reverse complement strand
ACCTTCTACAGCTAACCAACCAATCACAGGTACTACTCCTACTAATAATCCACCAATCGCAGGTATTGTTCCTGAACAAACACCTTCTACAGCTAACCAACCAATCACAGGTACTACTCCTACTCCTACTAACCAATTAGCTAACGGAAATACTACAAATACGAATAGTCCTCTTGTAGCCAATGCTGGGCCAGATAAAACAGTACAGAGTGGCGCTTCTGTTGCTTTAGATGGAGGCAATAGCATGGGTAACATAACATCTTACTCATGGAAGGAGGTTAGTGGAAAGTCTGTTAAGTTAACAGATGCTAATACAGCCAAGGCAATATTTACAGCTCCAAGTCTAAGTAAAGATTCTACATTGAAATTTAAGCTTACTGTAAATAGTGGTAAAGACAAGACTGCAACAGCCACCGTAAATATCCTTGTTATCAAGGACAATAGCAAATCAAGTCATTCAAAAGGATAAAGAGAAATGATGACAAAAATAAATCAAGCATACTGGGTTACATGAAAGAAGCTAATATCTAACCTAAACTTTATTTCCCATATTCTGATATAAGAATCAAGATGTGGGTGTGCGACACCCCGAGAAGATCTTGCAACAGTAGATCCACAAACAGGTAATGTCTGTCTTGATGGCAATTGCGTGCAGTTAAAATAATGCAATCTGTGTCCCAGAAAGTGTCATCAAAGGGAATGGCATATTAGGTGATTGGGCTGCGATCATTTTATGGGTTCTGGAACCATATTGGTTGAAGCCATAGTCAATGAAAGACAGATATATGGAATTGATATTAATCTTCTCTGTATCAATATTTTTCTTCTCTGCTTGATCTATTAAATAAAGCAATATTGTATGAATAAAGTCTTTGAAGGTATAAAACCTAAAAAAAACTTTAGTAATAATAATAGTAGTAATAGTAATAATAATAAGGCATAGATCCTTTAAATTACTTGTTTCTTCAGTAACTGTATGACGAAGTATGTAAATGTTACAATGTGTTGTAAGTGTCATATTATAGAGGCTGAGATCTATAATGACTGTGGTAATTTTTGCTGCATATGCTGGAATGATATAACTGATTCCTCACCCAGACCTCACTCTGTATTATCAATAATTAATAATAATCCTAGTTGGACTGATTTGAAATAACAATGAAGTGTGAATATTGTAAAACTCCCTTAGATTGTGAAGATCAGGGAATCGGAACATTTCACGGAGTCGAAGTTAGATGGAAGCAATGTTTTAGGTGTCATACACTAAACTATGAATAGCATTATGAGAAGTCGAATATTTCACATGATGGGAGTTTCAACTTCTAAACTTAACCCTTATAAAAAGAGAACGGTTATACGGTATTAGTTATAGTCCAAACAACAACGAATCATAGGTAGTAATATAATAATTGAAATGTTAAGATATCTTTCGTGAGACCTCACTCTCTTTTCGTTATGGCTATGTAGGATAATCATACATATGTATTATATATATACCAAGAAATCCAGTACCACCGCCCAAAATCGCAAGAAATATATTTTCAGGCAAATGGCTAGAGATGCCAAATTCCTTTAATACGATTTGTATTACGACTGTGAGGAGAATACTGGAAGATCCTATGGTTGCTGTAAGAGATGCACCTATCATACTTAAACCAGTAGAATATGACAAAGAACCAATAAATGGAAGTAATGAGAATAAGATAATAATAGCAATTATTATTGGTTGTCGTAATAAAGATACTTCGTTTGACGATAATATTATATGATTAGATTCATATGACAATACTCCAAGAATCATAAAACCAAATAGCATCAACCCAGAAGTAAACATGGAGGCCCCAGCCACTTCTATAGATGAATGCTTTAAGACGAGTTTGCTCAGAATGAGGACGCCAATTGCAAAACCAAATGCAGAAATAATTGCTTCTACATCTCCAAAGCTGATAAACGACAATAACGATGTTCCCTTTGTTATTTCTATAATATCAACAACGCTAATATTGGCATCGCTTGTTACAGCCATAAAGAAACCTGCCAATGCCAAACCGATACCGATAATATGAAACCTGCTCAGTCTTTCATTCAAGAATACCCGCGCTAAAATGACTATAATGACTATTTCGAGTGATCCAGAGATAAGAACCTCCTTTGACGCGCCTATTCTGTTAATGGAATCGTACCATGTAAATATTCCTACTGAGAGTGATAAAGATACCAGAATAACGTTTTTCCATGATTCGCTGAAAAGAATTAGTATTTCTTTCTTCTTTTTAAATATAAAAGCAGCCACCAATAACAACATTATTCCTGATGAAGTAATACTTATCGATGAAAGTATAATTGCAGAAATTTGAATAAATGAAGATGTCAAATATTCAATTACAATAGACTCGATCGATAGAACGATAGCATAAATAAATACTATCCAGGATTTACGAATTAATAACGACAAAAAATAACAATATATGATTATAACTGAAGATCTAATATATTTTCTCCAAATAGAATATCCGCATATGCATCAGATCTTTGTAAGAATCTATCTATAAAATTGTCTTGATATAGATGGAATGCTGCATGGATCTTCCAGAATGTGTTTGTAGTACGTCGTATCGGAACTCATTCCTATTTTTATTATTGATAAAGCCTATAGAACAAAACGTATGAAAAAGGCTATAACTGCGTAGGTATTTTTGACAGCTGTAATCTAAGGCCATCATATGATAACATCTATCACGTTTGTTTGCTTTCTATTCACTCTCTACCTGTCCTAATGGTTAGCTTCTATTTAAGACGTTGCTGTAGACTAGTAATCTAAGGCCATCATTTGATCTTGATCTTGTCTTATCAGTGATTGTTATCACTATTTTGTATTTCTTGCTCCATAATCTATTTCAATACTGTTTAGTAATTTTGATTCCTTGAAGGCAAAACTTCTAAGAGATTGCTTTACTAGGACTGCCAATGATAATATCGGAAGCTTTCTAAAATTATCTTGTTATCATTGCTCTTAACAATTCATAAACTTCATTTAAATGTTCGACAACTTTAACTTTATAATTCGTATATGCAGTTTAAAGTATATAGAGTCAATAGTGCTTGTTATATACTAGACCATTCACCTTGTTTTATAGCTATAAGAATATAAATCTAGTTTCCTATCTCCGCAAACTCTACCAATAATGCTATAAAAAGTTAAATTAACTAGTCACAGTTATAAGATAGATTGGAAAATTGAACTTAAATGAGCAATGAAACTAATCAGCAGTCGTCTGCAACAGAGCAGAAGATTAACGAAATGGTTCAACAGTCAAGAATCCTTGAGGCATATATGAACGAGACCATTACTCGTGAAGCTACCGTTACAAGATTAATCGAAGAGGCTCGTCTTGCTTCTTCTGCTATACAAAGCGTTACAGGTGAATTAGAAGTTGAATCATTAATGCCTGTTGGAATTGGGGTTTATATAAGAGCTTTAGTACCTCCTGTGAAGAAATTGCTGGTGAATGTAGGAGCAGGAGTTACTATAGAAAAAAGTAGAGAAGATACCATTAATTATATTGAATCTAGAATTAAAGAATTTGAGGTTGCTTTAAGACAACTTGCAAACCAAAAACAACAAATAGGAATGCGCATGGAGCAAATTCAAGTGCAGGTTAACCAGATGTTACAGCAAACCGGTACTGCGACCAAAACACCTCCCCAAGCATATAGCCGTAACAGCGGACAACCGCACTCACATTAGGCTGAACATGAATGTTTGACAAGCTCAGAAAAGCCTTATCAAATGTAGAAATAAAAAACATAGGTCAAAAAGAGATCTCTGAAAAAGACATAGATGACAATTTATTTGATTTACAACTTGCGTTGTTGGAAAGCGATGTTGCACAAGAAGTTATTGATAACCTTTCTGTGAAACTAAAAAAAGAATTAATTGGGATAAAGCTGGAGAGAGGGCAACAGAATATAGAGAAGGCAATCAAAACCAAGATTCATAGTGCAGTTGCAGAAATGTTTACCAGATCAGGAAAAATAGATCTAATACAGAAAATTAAAACGAAGAGAGAGGCTAGGGGCGGACCATTTGCTATTGTATTCCTTGGAATCAATGGAACCGGAAAAACTACCACAGTTGCAAAGATGGCTCATCTTCTACATAAAAATGGTATTTCTGTAGTTTTAGCAGCGGGGGATACTCATCGTGCAGGTGCAATTGAACAACTAACTCAACATGCAGAAAAATTATCATTAAAAGTTATTTCCCAGCGATATGGTTCAGATCCTTCAGCAGTAGCAAGAGATGCACTCGATTTTGGTAGAAAGCACCATGTTGATGCAGTATTAATAGATACGGCTGGCAGAATGCAGACTGCCAAGAATCTAATGGATGAAATCAATAAAATTGTTAGGGTAGTAAAACCTGATATGAAATTATTTATAGGTGATTCATTGGCTGGAAATGATACTATTAATCAAGCAAGAGAATTTTTCCAATATACTGATTTTGATGGTGCTGTTTTAACTAAAACAGATGCGGATGCAAAAGGTGGAGCTGCAATTTCTATAGTTCATATAACATCAAAACCAATTGTCTATCTAGGGGTTGGACAAGGCTATGATGACATAGTCCCTTTTGACTCTGACAAGTTCCTTGAATCAATATTTGATGATGTGTCTATGATTGATATAACTTCCACCAGAGTTCCTGATATAGAAACACAAAAGCCAACAACCGTTAGTGCTAATGGTGCTTATACAACAACCACAAAAGAAGAACTAGAATCTACAACACCCATACCATCGATATCAACAATACCTACAGCAGCAAATAACCAAGAATCTTCCATGTCCACCATTGTTCCCAAAATAGAAAAAGAAGAAGAAGAGGAACTAATGCCTTTGGAAAAACAGCCAACTCAACCGCCTTTGATGCAGAAGATTCCTACAAGGATCGAAAGCCAACAACCAATAAAGAGAGAACTGGAAGAAGGGAAAAAGAGGAGTCGTTTTGGTGGATTCTTTAGACGAAAGAACAAAGAGAAGAAGGGAGGAAGGGAAGAAGAGATAGAAGAGACAAAACTACAAAAATCTGTAAGGGTTGAAAAACAAACAGAAGACAAAGAGTCGAAGAAACAGAAAGAAGGCTCTAAAGATGCACATACACAAGAAAAAGATAATGTGGTATATCTTTCCGATGAAGAGATTGACGACCTACTTAAGTAACAAGGACCTTCTTAGCCTTCAAGACTTAAGTTCGAATGAAATTCTTTCAATCATAAAATCAGCCAGTAATTTAAAAAAAGAATTGAAGAGTGGAAAGTCGCGACAATTACTGAAAGGCAAGCTCCTTGGGATGATATTCCAAAAGCCATCAACTAGAACAAGAGTGAGCTTTGAGGCTGGAATGTTTCAGTTAGGTGGAAATACAGTATATCTTAATCTCAATGATATCCAATTATCCCGTGGAGAATCAATAGAAGATACAGCAAGGACATTATCTCTATATCTCAATTGCATTGTTGGACGAGTCTATGATCATGCTGATGTTCAAAAGTTAGCCAGCTTCGCTTCTATTCCTGTTATAAATGGGCTCTCTGATGCTTTCCATCCATGTCAAATACTTGCTGATCTTCTAACGATTCTAGAAAACAAGAAAAAACTAAAAGGATTGAGACTTGCATGGATAGGAGATGGTGACAATGTTTGCAATGACTTATTGCTTGGTTGTGCTAAGACTGGCATCAACGTGACTGCAGCATGTCCCAAAGGTTACGAGCCAATGCAAGAAATAGTACGATTGGCAAAGAAGGAAGGAGAAGAGACAGAAGCTAAGGTAATAGTCACTGAAGATCCAGTTGTAGCTGTTAAAGATGCGGATGTTGTAGTAACAGATACATTCATTTCAATAGGAAAAGATGAAGAAAAAAATAGGCGGCAGGTAGTTTTCTTTCCAAAATACCAGGTAAATTCAGAAATTATGAAACTAGCAAAAAAAGATGCAATCTTTCTGCACTGTCTGCCTGCTAAACGCGGCGTGGAGGTAACCTCTGAGGTGATAGATGGAAACTCATCTGTTGTCTGGGACGAGGCCGAAAATAGACTACATGTTCAAAAAGCGTTAATGTGTATGTTGATGAAAGTAAGTTAAATAAAGAATTCGAATCTTGGATACTGATATATTTAAGTCTACATTATCCCGTTAGGAGGAGTATCATATGCCAGAAATAGGAACTGATGCCAACAATACTATTTGCTTTCTAGGCTAGATCCATGACAATCTATTGTTATATATATCGGTGGAAGGGAGGACACCAGCAATGGTCATTATATAATTAAACAACAAGACTATGGCGTCTAAAGTCCTATAAAGAAACAGCCAACGATATATTCAACAACAATTAGGCTCTGACTTTCACAATTTTTACATGTCCTCTAGTACAATTCTGAGGACCACCTATGTGTGAACGTACCATCTCTTTTGCCTTTGATTCAGGTAATTTTTCGGTGGAGATATAACCACATTTTTTGCAGCTTATAATATATAGCCAATTTACCAACCCAAATTATACGATACAAAACCCGTTATAACTAGCTATTTTTTTTATATCTTCTTTGCAAAGGCTATTTGAATTTGTGAATCTTCTAAAGTTCATAAAAGCCATCTGATATCTCTTGCTTATCCTTCAAAATACCACTAATATCCATCTCTTATCATCCAATATCCTCGTGTTTAACCTCTTTCAAACTCCCAGCCAAACAATGTAGAGTAAAAGTCCTTTGTAGAAGAAAGGATCTCTGATTCCTTTACTATACCCAGATATCATTATACATGGACGTTACTGTCATAATCAAATTGTATTTATTATCTTAAAGAAAAATAACAATACCTGGTATCAGGGTCATTCTATCGTAATTCCATGGCTAACTTTGGACTTGATTTTCTCTACTTGTTGTCTGAGTAGTAACACCATTGTCATAGCTGTTCCTCCGAGTATAACGCTGGCAGCTCCCATTATTGGCCATCCACTAATGGCGCCTGTTGCAGCCACGCCTTCTTGCTGCCAATACAAATGACCACTATTTTGTGTTTTATATTCATGAAATCAGTAGCAAATATCTGTGCAACAATAGCCGGGTTGTATCTTAGTATAGGGGGTGTTATACCTGTGCCTATAACTATTTTGTTAGTCTTTGCTAGATCGGCATCAAACATGGTCATGCAGAGCCACCAGAAGCTCCAGTACGCCACCATGGCATATAGTGGTCACTAGTCCAACATCGCTCTATTTCGTTTGTTCCATTATAATAACGTCATTTAATAAGTCAACAGGATTTACCTGCTCGTGTGCTGCCTGAATACTGAATCTTACATATAAAGATCAAAACTTCCTCTTCCTTGCTCTGCTTATTTTACTTTTTTCTGAACCTGTGAAAGCTGTTTTTGTAGCTGTTTTATTTGGGATTGAAGCTGCTTTGTTAATTCTAGTTGTCTTCCCGCAGATTTGATTTGTTTTTGAACTAGTTGGAGCATCTGCATTATCTTAGTGATTTGAGTGCTTTGTTTGTCCAACTGCTTTGATAGGGCTGTTAGAGGCATTGTTTTCTCTTCTTCTCTTTTTGTTTTTTGTTGTTTTCGTTGTTGTTGACTTGATCTGGAAGATTTCTTTGATGAAGATATCTTAGGTACTTTTGTTGTGGCTAGTAATATGTTTTCTTTCTCCTCTTCTTCATTTTCTGGAAGCACTTTTAATTCTTGATCGCCCTCAGTTACCTTTACTTCCTCTTCTTTGGATTCATTTAATTTTCGCCCTTCTGATAGTTTTGGTTCTGATTCTTCATTCTCTGTTGTTAAACTCGTATCTGTTCGTTCTAATGGAGTCCCTTCTGATGCTAGCATCTACTAACATAGATTATAAGGATTCTTATAGATTTTCTGGAAACTGATTCTTTTCACTCTCACTGAATAGAAATTAGTTTGTAGCATAATTCAGAAATATCGTCATTCTGAGACCATTTCCAATATTATAATATATAGTAGGTCTGTGTCATTCGTTGATAACCTGTAATAACTCGTGATTTGGAGACTAAAATCGAAATTATGCTACAAACTAAATAGAAATATACAATCGACTAAAATTAATTAAAATGTAATTTTCAAAAGGGAAAATTAATTTGTTTTATAATATTGAACTACCATTCCTGGGCCGTGGGCCGTATTACTATTTCATTGACATTGACATGATTTTGTGCTTCTACTGTATATAATACCGCATTTGCTATGTTCTTATATGACTGTGCAATAATACTTTCCATATCCTAAAATTATTAACAAATAAATTTTCATTGTTTAGCTCATTACTTATTTGATCTTAAAGGAATCCATCATTTTTTGTATGATCGGCAAGTAATTAGAATATTTTGGTGCTTTTGCAGTATACATAATGATATATCCTTTATCGTCTTTTACTGTTAAAGTCTCCATGACTTTGATATCATTTTGTCCCTCATTATATTTGTAAACTATCTTATGCGCCGGATTACCTGCAAGCGTAGAGGTTGTATCAGACTCTGACTTTATGAAATCAAAATTTGGTAAGTTTTTTGTTAATATTGATGTAAAGTGCGAAAGAACGAATCCTTCAAGCGAGGTTTTTTGGGAAGGAGATCTATTAAAAAACCTAGTAAATTGATCCAATATGTTAGAGGAAGGCAGATTATGAATATATATATGAAGGGCAGCAACATCTTTTTGTAAATCACTTTCTGACAGCAATTTGAATTCAACAACATGCTTATCAGAATTTCCTTCAGAGTCCTGAGGTTCTACTTTTTTCCAATCGGCAGGATATTGTATTTTTATTTCGTAAGTAGGATTTTCGTATATTAGGAAATTGCTTTTAGATTCTTTACGTTCAGCCGCTGTTGATTGGGGATGGCTTTTAGTATGCGAGGAACTCTGCGCAGCTGCTAGTTGGGTAACGTATAATATATTAGTAATCGATAACCAAGAAAATACAAACACAAACAGAATTATAAAATATGACGATGATCGTATGATGATTTCTCCCGGTTTTTGTTTTATATACATGTGAGTAATAATGATTTTTTTGTTGTAGACCTAAATATAATACATTCCTTAACATGGTTAACTTAATTTATAAAGTCCTCAAGAAATGTTTATTTGTACATATCTGTTTTGAATTTGTGTCTAAAATTAAGTTACATGGATTTGACCGTCATAAGCAGAAAGTGGAAATATCAAGTAACATAGCATTGCAGCAGCCACACTACCACTACTAAAACAGCCTACTATTGCTGCTG
>JBEVTH010000021.1:0-2262 GCA_041156085.1 Candidatus Nitrososphaera maunauluensis | reverse complement strand
TAGTAGTAGAAGTAGTAGTAGAGTTGTTATCTAGTTGTGCATTTGCAACTTTAACTATAGTTTAAACTATGGATGTTATAGACAACGATAACTCTAATTATTGTCATAATGACGATGATAATCTCCTATTCGATAGAATTTCATGTCTCCAGTTTTCTACTATCATGTTAGTACATTGGTCACAGAATGGTCTATGATTTTGGTCGTGTCTGCAGTAAGAAGTAATAAAGAGGTAATAAAGCAGAATTGAGGTTGATGATAGGTGAATTAATAAGACACAAAAAGATCTAGACAACTTGTAGTAAACTATTGAATCTACAACAATGGTGTGAATTAGATGAGCTCATCTACGCCTCACAGGCGAATGAAGAATATAAACAATATGCTGGTTTGGATTTTAAAAAAGAAATAATAGAGCAACTTGCGGAAATCAAGTTAAATAACTCAAAGATCTTGATCGACTTTTTTTCCAATCCACGGCTTCTTCTTCTTGGAGCAATAGAAGATATCGCCTATTCTAAAAACAAGAGACTTGAACTAGAATTACACAATACAAGAAATGAAAAAGTGTCATCATCAAAATACAAATTTGAAGGCTCCGCTGTCAACTGGAGTACATGGCGCCAGTTCAACAGTCATGAAAAAGATCATACAAAAAGAAAGGAGTTGTTTGATGAATTTATTCTAAAAACCAGATACATAACCCCGATCATAGAAAAGAGATTTTTGTCTATAAAACAAGTCTATGAAGAATACGGTTATAGCAAAGTTGAACCTAAGGAGGAGAATAAATTAGATACTCTTTCTGCTTACTTGGAACATGAAAATATATCATACGATAAATTAATTGAATTTATAAAGTCCATGGGAGAGAGAGCCAAGAAACCGTTCGAAGAATCATCAATGGATATTGGTAGAACAATTCTTGGTAAGGAACCAGAATATTATGATGATTTTTATTTTTTCAGAAACAAAATATATTCTGATATAGATAGTAATTTTTTGGCAGTAGATCCTCTTATCTCAGCAAAAAAGACTTTAAGAGCGATGGAATTTGATTTGTCCAGAATTCATTTTGATACTGAAAATAGAAGAAACAAATACCCATCACCTATATGCTTCTTTGTAAGGATACCAAGAGGTAATGATATAGGGAACGTGAACAATACCTTATTATATGTTGTAGTTGTAGTAGTATTATGGCAACAACGATGTTAGAAGGGCCTAGGAACTTGACATTTCTAGAAGCAAAGACTTCAAATAAAATCTTCTCAGAAGAGGAACGGTTTAAAATTTATCATAAAATTGAAGGTTATCGGTCTGTCAAGAAGTTTATTGAGAAGAAGACTAGAAATAGCGATGCAACTGCTAAGGCGTACAAAACAGGACTTTGTTATTTTGAGTTTTTTCTTAATAATAACAGAAAGCAGACTATCGAGACTTTGGTTACTCGTTTACAACGGAAACCAAAAGAAGCCTACAATGTCATAGGTGAGTTTGTACACTTTATGATTCACGATTTGAAGAAATCAACGACGACAATTAATTCTAATATGAAATCAATCAAAGGATTACTTCGTTCAGAGATGATAACGTTGGACAGTAAGATATTACAGGAATCTGCGAGTGTTCCAAAATCGTATTATGAATCAGAGGGTAAGGATGCATTAGATAAAGCAACTGTATCAAAGATACTACAATCAGTTAAAATCAGAAGACTACGAGTATTTCTATTCTGTCTTGCTTCTAGTGGTTGTCGTGTTGGTGAACTTGCTTCTATCAAGTGGTCTGACATTAATCTTGATAGCAAACCAGTGTCTATACACCTAAGACCAGAGACTACAAAGACAAGAACTGGTAGAACCGTATTTGTTTCAGATGAGGCAAAAGAGGAACTAGAACAATGGCGCAAATTCAAACAAGATAGTTATGCAGAAATTAAAAAGGAGATAGGTAATGATGAACTTGTATTCTTGACACAACGTAGAGATTTTAAAGAGTCTCATCCTGAGCATATCGTTCATAGAGTGCAAATAAGTTTTGTCGAACTATTGGAAAGTCTTGGTATAGGTGTAAAGAAACAACAATACGATAAAAGTTCAAGGCATACTATTACTCCGCACTCGTTTAGAAAGTTTTTCAAAACTCAAGTATCATTGGAAGCAAAGGAACCTGATTTAGCAGAAATGCTCATAGGTCACAAATCTTTATCGCAGACATATTTTAGAGTGTCTGCAAAAGAAGTTGCAAAAATCTACTATG
>JBEVTH010000020.1:0-22399 GCA_041156085.1 Candidatus Nitrososphaera maunauluensis | reverse complement strand
ATATATGTCAGACAATACATACAAAAATAGAAGTAGGACAAGAAATGTATTTTGCCGGTAAGAAATACTGTAGAAGGTGTGAGATCTTTCTATATCACAATGGTATGTTTTGTCCTTGCTGCGGAATGCAGCTAAGACTGTCACCGGCTAGGAAGAGGGATAAAGAAAGGCTTAGGAAATGTAGACAAAAGAGAAGAAGCAAGATAACAATAGCTACATAATATATAATGACAATCAGCTTGTTGTCTTTCTAGGGTTATAACAATAATGAAGATGTCCCAAATACTATGAATATCGTCGTTGCAGTCAATTAATATAAGCAAAACCACCTTTGCGACAAAGGATGTCTACCTGCTTTGATACCATATTTGATTACCCTGTCATTATTACCACAGCGCATGCGCTCAATCATCATCGTGATATAGTTTGATGGGTAGATAGGTATGTAATATTAACCTGTGCGCTCGAGGATTTACAAGTGATTTCATTGATCATTAAAGTCACTAGCGATATAACAAAGCTAGTTTTATGTTGCGTCATAGTCATACAGAAATAGACCCAATGGAGAAGTAGAATGACAGAATAGTTAACAAATACTTACTACCTATTGAATAAATGATAAACCGTAAACATATTACAAAAGAAGAACTTGTCAAATTAACCAACCTTCTTGTCAATAGTAGAACTGGAACGGATCAACAGTATCTAAAGGATTTTTGGACATTTCTTGCAAAAAAATATAATTTTCACTATCATCATACGCTGATTCACATTGATACAGGTAAAATTGTCGATAACTGTTACTCAATCAACAGAGTTTGACAAGAAAAAATTGCCATTACAGCAGAAGAAGAGATAAGGAGGCTTGCGGCTTACTTCATATGTTTTAATATTATAGTCATTCTCTATGGTTACCACATTACAACACTAAAATCTACATTATCAGTGGATTCTCAAATTAACTATGAAGAGATAGTGGTCCCACATTACGGCTCAGATATCATATAAATGCCAGAGGAAAGAATGAGGAAATGTAAAAAAAGCAGGCATAAATAAAGTATCATATGAAATACGAACAGGTAAGCCATTAATGAAATAGTTCATCCATCTGAACTAGTCAGAGAGAAGTTCTCGACTAGAATTTGGGTCATCTTATGTAGGAAGGTATGCTTTCTGAACCAAAAACATAGAGCAAACCATCACGAGATCCTACAAATATCATACTACTTGCAATGGCTGCTGAAGAGTCTACCATATTCATGGTTGGAAATTTCCAGGTTTGTCTGCCAGTATTGATGTCTATTCCATAAATATGTGAGTCCAACGAACCAAGAAACATTATACCGTCATATTCAGATATAGATGGAGAGGACCATATTTTATCTCCAGTTTCGAAATCCCATATTTTTGAGCCGTCCTTCATGTGAAAACAGTACAACTTCTTATCTGATGCGGCGAAGAAGACCTTATCTTTTATTGTGGCAGGAGAAGCCATGACAGGTTTTGTAATCTGTTTGCTCCATCTTATCATTCCATTAAATTGATTCAAACAAAACATTCCCCCATTATAAGTTCCTATGAATACCGAAGGTCTTTGATCTTCATCAAAAGATAAACATGGTGATGACGACCTAATTATTCCATTCAGCTTTGTTTTCCAAAGTAATTTCCCATCCATGTCTAAACAATAGATGAAACCGTCGTCTGATCCTATGAAAATTTCATTTCCGTTATATGATGGAGAGGACCATATTTCTCCACCGGTTTCGAACTTCCATCGAATATTTCCACTTTGTCCTTCTAGAGTATAGACAACATTATTTATGGAACCGACAACTATCATCATGTCATCAACCAGACATGGAGAAGAGAAAACATCGCCTGGAACTTCATATCTCCAAAGCTGCTTTCCACCATCCGTATCAATTCCAAGCAAAAAATTTTTCCCTGCAAAAGACGTATCTTTAATCCAGGAGTCATATGTAGCAGCTACTAAAATTCCATTGTGAAGTAAGGGTGATGAGACTATAGGACTATCCACGTTCAAATGCCATTTGATTTGCTTTTCTGATGGATTTAATGCAAAAATTCGCCCCGTCATAGTTGAAACGTATATCGTTCCTTGTGCAAATAAAGGAGAAGAGATAATTGGTCCAACTTCGGTTACCCATAAAAGAGAGGGTTTGCGAGATATCTTCGAAGCAGAGATTCCTGTTCGCATCGAACTTCCTCTGAACATCTTCCATGATTGTTTGTCGGATATTCCCAATGACGCTCCCAATCAATAATCCCAATTCCCAATATCATATGAAAAACATATACTTTCGCATTTTTATCTTCCATATTGTAAAGGGTATCTGTACCTGTAGACAAAGATACTGAAATGGAAGGTTATAGATGACACTTTCCTTTATCCTCTAACTGGAGTGATGAAGAGGTAAATGAATAGCCACCGACGAGTTTTCATTCTAGCTTTTCTATAGCATTGTTTTGTGAAATATGAAGAATGCGTATTGTTGATACTCATTACAATACGATGATTACATGATTTGGAAACGTAGTTCAATTGAATTACCATGAGTTAAAGATGTTTCTTCATGATTCTACTTTCTTCTTCCACGTTTATTATTATAACTTGTGCTCCATGAATATTCTCTGGTTATATATAGCTAGCCATAGGCAAGATAGCGTACACTATATCAACTGCGGTTAGTCGTCATTACACCGATCCGATCTTCGAATGATATAATTGTTGTAATTGTTGTGTTTTGCTTGACCATCAAGATTTTATTTTATCCATTATTATACACTCAAGTTCCCCAAGTAGTAGCCGAATCCTTTTGATTTATTTTAACCTCTTGATGAGAGTGGTTGAAATGTATAGTCTCTCCATGTTTGGTAAAGAAAGTTAAGGGCGATATTTCCATATAAGACAATTACTTGTTTGGGATGTATTCAATAATTTCCCTTCCGGAAACCTACCTTTGCTTCTAAAATAGATAACTAAAATTTTGAAAAACGATGATGAGGATGACGTTTCAGATCTAATATGACTTGACCTGTACATGATATAGCCATGATACCAATAAGAGATACTGGCAACATTAGGATACCGTCCTTTAATGTAGCACCGAGCACAAGCACAGATATAGCAGCCATTATGCTGTAGATGGCAGCTGTATAGGTTGTTATTTTCCTTGAATTAGCTGATGATGAAATAGGATTTGTAGTCATTGCTGATGTCATTTGTATTATTCCTAGTGCAAGCAAGGAGAGGAAAGTAGAAGTACATAGTAGCCATTTCTCAGAAGATGGCAAAGCTAGAGATTGATTACTTAGAACTATATGTTCTACACTAACCCCAAATGCGGTAAATCCAATTATTAACGGAAAATGTATGTACAACCAAGTAACGTATATTCCGATTTGTTTATTTTCACGAAGAGCTCTGATTTCTGAACCGTCAACAGTATCAAAGTATATCCACCACAAACTAAATGCTATACCTAGACCAAGTCCTGCAGATATTATAGAAGATGTAGTCCAGTTATGAGCTGCAATTCCATTAACAACTCCCAATATAGATATGCCCAAAACAATAATTGTAAATGATCCAAAACGCTCAGGTAAATGATGTATATCGGGTGCAAATTGTACTGAAAGTTGTCTTGAGAAAAATAAAGGAGTTCCTATATCAACCACTAATCCTATTATCCAGAAGACGAATCTAATTGGTGGAGGAACAAATATAGATACAAACCATATTCCAGCTGCAATAGAAAAACCTATGGAATATTTTGTAGTAAGTTGGCGTGCTGCTGGAACATGTTGTCTAGTGCGTAAATATTCTACTACCAGAATAGTACGTATTACCGCATAAGACAGTGCAAACCAGCCTGAGTTTTTACCTACCCCATCGGGTACACTAACTGCCATAAAAACAGCTGCAGCAATCTGTAATAACATCAGAAGTCGATGTGTTAAATCATCAGTCTCAAATCTGGTTGAGTAAAACGTTACACCAATCCAAGACCAACAAACTGGGATAAAAAGTGCAACAAAACTCAGAAATCCAGATATAGAGACATCTTGATTGAGATCTCTACTGAGCTGATAGACGATGATAGCAACAATCAGATCGTAAAAGTTCTCTAACCATGTCACATGACGCGCTTTGTAACTTTCCAACTGTTTATTTTTATTATTTTTCTATATATGACTATTGTTACACATTCGTAAACTAGGTACGTAAATCATCAATAACGGAGTGGTATCTGATTCAAACGGCACGATTGTGGAAGAAGATTAAAGAATTGTTGTTATTCGATAAGATACTTACTATGATGATACTATGTTAAAATACCGGCAGAATGGAAACAATGATCAAGATATTCGTCAGAAATGATTGTAGTATACTATTGTAAGATAAGTAACAGTTAGGATATTAGTCTTACTATTGCTTTAACCTCTTGTTAGACGGGTTTCTCCAAGAATAAGTAGCCGCCGTTACTAACAGCTGTTATTCCTGTGCCAATACTAGAAATTGTAAAGGTCAAACTAAGTAAGAAGACTACAATATCATGTTTTATTCTATACCATGAGAAAACTACAAGTTAGAACTGCCGCTGAAATACTTGCAAACAAATAGCTAGCTGTCATAGGTGCAATTGATAATTATTATGCGGTTGCGTATTGTATCCCTTTGCGGTTTAAGCGTTCCTTCTGGAACTGCATAAACTCAAGAATGCGATTAAACATCCAAACACTGTCATTTTTTAGATTTTAGGGAATTGAGGTACGCGTCCATGGATCTAATTCTTCTTCACCCTCTTCTTTTACTATTACTGAGGTTGGTCCAATTTCAGTTAACACTTTTTTTATTTTCATGCTCACCTTTTTATTTTCATGACCCAGTAAAAAGCAGTGGTTTCCTTGTGGGTTTGGTGGGATTCTGTCCCCGCATTTAAAGGGTTTCGGTTCTCTTGCTATAAAGCTTTTTCTTTCCCAGGTGCCGCCACATGCCTTTGCTTTCTCTTACGTTCTTAGCCAATTTGCAATTTATCATTATTAGTCATTTGTAAATAAACATAATCTGTATAGCCCTAAAGTCGTTTAATCGCCAATGGATTTTCTTTAATATCATCTATTACTAACAGAACTCGAAGGAGAAGTCGTACTTGTGTTCAAAGAACCTGTATATGGATGGAGGTAGTGTTGTATCAACAAAGGTTGTTCTCTACTTGTTCATTTAACTCCATCAAACACTATTTAAATTCTTTAACTTCTACAGTATCAAAATCTGTCCACAAGTTACTTCCTGTAAATACAAACACCTGAAAGTGAAGATGTGGGATATAGGTATACCCTGTCATGCCAACTCTAGCTATCTCTTCGCCGGCGCTAACATGTTGACCTGATCTTACTTTTGAACTATGATAGGCCAGGTGATCGTATCTTGTATACTCTCCATTTGAGTGTGCAATTGTAACAAAATTCGTATATGCCCAATAAGATGGATCAGGTCCTCCTATATTTGAGTCATCTGTAATATGCATCACTACTCCTTCTGCTGCGGCAAGTACAGGAGTATTCTCTGGAACTATCAGGTCAATTGCGTTTCTAAGCCTACCAATGTGAGCCGGAGAGGAAGTTCTGTCTATGCGTTCTAAGAATTGTTTTGGTACTGGTAATGTATATTTGTTGTTGCTGGCAGTATCCATCCTTTTCAGCAATTGCATCTACCTGATTAACATAGCTTGCAACAATATGATAATATTATTCTAGAGCGATTTTCTCCTTATTTTTTCAGACCATAAAATTAGTATATTCAGAAAATATTACTGCAGCTTTTCTAATAATTTACGTTTGAAAATTGCATTAACTTTTATTTCGTCATATTTTCAATCATACCAATTTGTGGCATAGATGGCAATCAATGAAAGTCAGCCATCTATTTAGCAGAAGAAATTCTTTTATAAATCTAGTAGGGTAACACGTCAATAGATAAATCAAGTTATGTGGTTTCTTCGATATTAGTTATAGGGTCGGCATCACTTGCTTCTTATCTAATAATCTGTTCCAACAAAACGCTGTTGCAGCGGACGATAAGGTAAGATGTACTTTTAGGGCAGCCAAGATAATATGACAGGATCAGCTGCCAATACGACAGGAGGAGCATCGGGTTCGCCACCAGCTGCTAATCCAGCAGGAGCTTCACCACTAGGAAAACAGCTTGAATGTGGCATAATAAATAATAGCTGTAGTCATTTATGATAAATCAAAATATAAAGAAGATAAAATCAAGACCCAATGGAAGGGATGGTGTTTGTTACCAATTTGAGTAACTGAGGAATCAAATATTATTCCCTCATAAGGGATTTATCAATCCATCCTTCTCTTGCAAACCTATAATGTGATTGAAATAACAATCACCATTGCTTCTGAGATCTTCTTGCTTATGCTCCAGATACTACAATGCTTTAATCAATTTGGTTAGAGATTGTTTACTTGGTCCCGCAGTTTCTGGTTCTGTCATCTTTAGATCATTTAATACTTTAATGGCTGGTATATTCCATACTTCCTCACCAATAAGCGTCTTCGTATGTTTTTATACTCTTGCCATTACATTGTAATAGCGAGCGAGAAATGACCAAAAATCATTAAAGCGTATATGATCTGTGAAATTTCTTCTAAAAAAATATAGGGTTAAAAAGGTACCGCTATAGTATCTGTAGCGTCCCTCATTTACTTTAGATTGTGTATAACACGAATATTATTATTTTACTGCTCTAAAACCTTCATCCGCAGCTCCTTTGAATCTTTCAAGCTCTGCTTTCTGTACATTCAGTGACACTTGATGTCCATCAAAACCCTGTACAATATGCTTTGGTATCTTGTATCTAGTTCTTCCGCCTTCAGTTGAGATCAAGATGGAATTTTCATCGACGGCATCAACATTTCCTATCAAATTTCCTTCACTCGATCTGACAGTTTTTTGAACAACAGATTCCCAGTTGGCTACTCGATCTGACATATTTCCTATCAAAAACATGAAAAGAAGGATATCATATAAGAATTGTCTTTAATGCACTCTGAAGGTCAAGTTAATAGATCAAAGTTCAAGTATTAAAAGGTCAAGTTAATAGATTAAATAATAATGACAATCAAGAACAACTACAGAAAATTGGAAATTGGCATGTGTATGTATGTATATATTATAATACGAACACACTGACTATTTTATCTATTTTATCCAAGAACTAATATTAAATGATTCTTTGTCGAAATTGACTATACATAAGACTTGGCAACAGCAAGTGAAATCAAGAAACGGCTAGAAGAAAATTGGCTTCAATTTCTCAAAGTGAATTCTTCCAATCTATCCTTGGAATCGCTTTCTGGTGCCACGCCACCTTCAGTTTTTGTTGGACGATATGACTACCCTAAAGTGAAAGTAGGGCCAATGGTGCCACCACTGCATGGAGATACCACGATTCTTGATATGCCAGAGATGTGGCTTGGTAAAAGTATCGAAGAAATAGTCAACTATCGTGTATCTCTTGTAAGAGGAATAGCAGATGTGAATATATACACAACATATGGAAAGTATATAGAGTCTTTACAAGAACTAGCTATGGTCAATAAATCAGCTGAAAGTGAAATAACTTTTGAAAAAAGACCTATTGTAGATATACAGCAGAAGAAAGATTTTGGTTTAGATACAGAATCCTCTCCTTTTGGCCCTTCTGCTCGATTAAGGACTTTCAAAACGTCCTCATCACTTTCAGTAGATCATAGGTTAGAAAATGCATTTTATGACAAGGACTTACGTGCAGCTGATGCTGTATCTTCTCTTTACAAAAAAGGAGTAGAGATTAGCAGAATCCACAGAATACTTAGCATGGGAATGCTTGGGCTGCAAAGGAAAAGAAGGCTAGTTCCTACGAGGTGGAGCATTTCTGCTACGGACGATATTATTTCAAATGATTTAATAAGAAATATTGAAACTCATCAGACGATAGATTTCATTGAAGTTTACAAATTCACTCATTTAGGTAATTATTATTCTGTCATACTAATTCCTGATGACATATGGAGCTTTGAAATGCAGGAAGCATGGTTTGATAATAATGGAAACTTAGGAATTGGTGTAGATTTTGAGGACGCTAATGGCCTAGATCATTATCCTTCTATAGATGGGGCCTATTTTGCTGCAAGATTAGGTGTGGCAGAACATCTTAGTGGAAGAAGAAAGAAGTCATCCGCATTAGTTCTAAGGGAAATCCGTTCAGAATATGTAATGCCGGTAGGGGTATGGCAGATAAGAGAAGGAATAAGAGAAGCACTTAAAGGACCAATAAAAAAATTTGATAGTTTTGATAAAGCAATATCCTTCGCATGTGTTACTTTATCCATAGATAGTAAAGAATGGCTCAAAAATAGCAAAATCTATAAGAATATGAAAGATAAAATAAGAATAACAGACTTCTTCCAGGGAAATTTGAGGTAGGGAATAAATCCCATGCATTCAAGCCAAACAGAAGAAAAGACGATTTTAGACGTTCTTAGAGCAAAAATGTTTCCTTCTTTCAATAGCGAGATGTGTATATATTTCAAAAATTACTTTTTACAAGGTACCTGAATATTTAATCAGGTCAGTTCTGTTTTGAGGATGGTAACTACAGAAGAGTATAAAGATCAATAAAAACAGACACAAGTAAATCATGATTGTACTCTATTTAACTTCAATAGTGACATTGTGCAGCTGTGTGATGAAACATCGAAGGTGCTTTACCACTTATAAAAAATCATATCCCAACTTTCAATCAGACATTATGCATAGATGGACTTGAATAGTGATCTATTATTGTTGGTTTAGCTTGGTAGACGAGATAAAACCACGATCAAATCTTGTCTATAATGATCTGCTAGATTGATTTCTATTCTCATTGTTTTATAATACATTCTCTAGTCAGAGCATTTCGTTCGATGATATACTGCAAGGAAAGCCTGAGCACCATGTGGATGATGAAGTATAACAGTTACATAGGTTATCCACCATGAACAATAGTTACAATTGTCACTGTATCCCCAGTTTTAACAATAGTATCAACTCCATAAAACATAGCAGAGTCAGCACCATTTATCGCTATCATGATATTGTTAGGATCCAAGATTTTTGACTGTACAGCTTTCTCTTTTAAGAATTTTAATATTTCTGCTACTGAAGCAAGAGGCCTATCTAAAATGACATCTGATTGACCAACTGCTTTTTTGGCGCCGCCAAGTAGTTTTATAGTTATCAAATTACTATAAAACTTCCATCTGCGATTCTTTTTCCTCTCCTTCCTCTGTTTCTAAGGATACAGCTGTCTCTTTCTCTGCAGCTTGCCTACGATATACCGATGTTATGTATCCTGCTACTTTGTTTCTTAGTAGTTTAGATCTAACAATTGCTATCTCTTTTATAGTCTTCTTGTTTTCATCAAAATCGACACCAAACCTATCTGGATATCTTTCCAGAAGTTCGTTGGAAATCCTCTTTACACGATCCATTCAACAAAAACATCAAGATGGAGGGTATTTTATCTTTATTGGTAAGGGAGTCAAAAATCAATCGAAATCTTGGATTATTGGAAACCATCTTTTTTTGTGATAAGCCCATCAAAGATTTGTAAGAGAGTAATAGAATACACATATTGCGAGAATCAAGATATGCCATATACAATGTTATAATATTGATAGAGTACATAAACTCTTAAATCATCGATATTCATTAATCAGTGATAGCAAATGCAGATGGGTTATACGTAAATCTGTATATGATTTAGCGACAATCAATAGTAACATTTTACAAAAGAATATGATATGATATTTTGTTCAACATCAATCTGATAGAAAATCTATTGATTCCTTAATCCACTTTTCCCTCCTCGTTTCATTTAAATATCGATAACTTGCGCTGCTTTGCTGAGGGTTCGTAGCTCAGCCAGGTAGAGCGTCTGGCTCTTAACCAGTCGGTGATAAACGGGTTATAATGTCGTGGGTCCGAATCCCACCGAACCCGCCATTCATACCGGTTCATATAGTGCAAAGTATTGTAAATTCATTAGCAGTAATAAGGAGGACATAAACTAAACAATGCCAGCCAAACTTACAACTACAATTGATAGTATCTCTTCAATACCTAATTTAGCAAATTCTGCACTTGTGTATGACTTTTATCAATACATGAAATCTATTGGGACGTCAGAAAACTATCAGAATGTTAACCTAAAGATAATGATCTATTTTGGTAGGTTCTTAGGACCAACTGCTGATTTCCATAGTATACAGAAGAAAGAGCAAGTTCTTTCATTTTTGGATACAAGGACAAAGGATCCAGAAATTGACCCTGACAAAAGATGGATTAGAACATGGAATGATTATCTTCAAAGACTAAAGTATTTCTTCAGATGGCCATACAACAAAAGAGAGCGAGAAGTCAAAGGATTTAAGTCCAAACCCACTCAGATTGGATAACTCCATCATTTATTCAAATAACTGAAAAAAGAACTAAACGCATAAGCCCCTATTTGGAGAGCGAGCTATTGGGACCATGATGAGATTCTCACCATTATCAAATATGAGCAATACAAACGCAATAAAGCAGCTTTATCGCTACTATGGGACTTGGATGCTAGAAATCACGAGGTAACTTTACTTAAAATTAAACACATTCGGTTAAAAGAAAAATATGGAGAAGGTGAAATACCTCATGAAGCCAAAACTGGTACTGGTCCTGTGCTGTTTACCTGTTCATTTCCTTATGTAAGGGATTGGCTTAATGAACATCCGTTTAAAAATGAACCAAATGCTAGACTAATATGCAATTTACTTACAGGAGGGCCTATCAAGCCAGATTCCCTGTGCACAGTTATGAAACAGTTAAGAAAAAGGATAATACGTTTACTTGAAAATAATGGTGATAGTTCTATTATTATAGATAAAGAAGAAAAGGAGAAATTAGAATACCTTGTGAAGACAAAAAAATAACATGAATGCTATTCGTGAAGAAATGAATCAGCAATTCACTCAAATAATATCGATGATACAGCAAAATCCTCAGTTAGCAAATATTAAGCCAGAAGTATTAACACAAAAGAGAGTAGAAATTCATACAATTAAATGAGATATTTAGAGAACGTAGCATCTACTCTATTTATTTAAAATCCCGATTCCTGGTAACCCTTCAAGATTTTGCTGCATTTTCTATCATTTCAAATAGATTCCTCCAATTATTCGAACTAAATTCGAAGTTCAAGCCTCTTTCCTGTGAAATGTATTCTCGATCTTTGTAGGCTATGTGTTGGATATCTTTATCCATGTCCCAAAGTGCATCGATTACTTTTTCAACTTCTTGCTGCATTCCATAATTTTGGAACTTTTTCCAGTATTCAAAGAGAGCGCCACCTCTCAATTTCGTAAGTGCAATTTTTTGCAAAGAGTATTCCATAGCGAAGCTAGGGATTTCATGTTGTTCTGCTATATCTATTAGCATATCGCTGATTTTCGTAAACACAGTATGATACAGCTTCTTCAAAGTTTCTCTATCATGAATACGTCTAGGCCATTCAGTCAGTGAACGAATTAGAATGGAATCAACCATTCTAAAGAATAATGACAATCTTTCCTCTGATAATTGTGAGATGCGCTCAGCTATAATGTCGTTTGAAATAGAGTTCTCATCTTCAAACGCCGTTTTAATTATTGATGGAGCAATAATTTTTTCAATCGTTTTATCGACTAATGGAATAAAAGCTGATTTGAATTGTTCTAATTCCTGAACAGAACCTAATAAGTTATTTTTATTAACAAAAAGTTTAATTTTCTTCTTATTCTTCCTATCCTCTTAGAATCCTCTCTTTTATCATTATGCGAACCAATTTATTCATGGTATTTTTGGCCGAATGTTTTAAGTCTCTTTCAAGGTCAGCTCTTGTGCAGCCCTGTTGATTAATTATGTAGGTTATTATCTCCTGTCGTCTGGTTTCAGTACTTATCTAAAATTGATTTCCATTCACAGTATACCACCGCACATAACAGCTAATAAAGAAAAGTCAGTATAGTTCGACGCTATTTTATAATAGTCGGATAGCTGGTCGGATATAATATTTAGTTTTACTTATACGTTAATAATGGTAGAACAGCAAAGAGAAAGTACAATAGTAATTAGAAGTGACATACGTGAACGCTTAAAGAAAATAGGATACAAAGGGCAAACCTATAATGAAATAATCAGCAAACTTCTGGATTTAAAGGGAAACAAAAACGATTCGCTTGATAATCGATTTGAGAGTCTAAGATCAAGGGAAAAGGACCAAAATCACCAGAGTGTATATGATCTGTGAAATATTAGATAAAAGAACTTAGGTGATTCCAAAACTAAATCATGTTGAAGTAAATGATGCAAAGCAAATCATGACCTATGATGGCGCCTATAACAACAAAGAATACTTCTCTTCTACGTGAAAAATCTATTCGTATGTTTTGCTGTTCTTCCTGTTGTTCTGTCTTGGTCAAAGTTCTCTATCCTGTATGCTTCACATCTCTTGTACTGAGTCGTTTGCAGTTGCTCTTTCCTGTTTATCCAATTACCATAGTTGTATCCCAGACTTTAGGTAGTTACATCCTCGGCCAGTAGCGACTGAATCATTTGCTCAGTCTGAGCATAATCGCCCTCACCTATATGATTATAGCGTATTAATCCCTGGTTATCGACAAGATAGTCTCTTGGCCAGTAGCTGTTGCCATATCCATTCCAATTCACATAATTATTATCTAGAATTATTGGGTATTTTATTTGAAAGTTCTGCACCGCTGCTTTTACATTATCGATATTTTTCTCATCGTTAAATTCAGGTGTCTGAACACCAATAATGACTAGACCCTTATTAGAATATTTTTGATACCAGTCATTTAGATGGGGAATGGTGTGAATACAATTGATACACGTATATGTCCAAAAATGAATAAGTACCACCTTTCCTTTCAGGTCAGCTAGTTTGATTGGGGTAGGTGTGTTTAAGTAACCAGTAATACTAGTAAATTCCGGTGCTTTTTTAAATTGGGATTTATCAATCTCAAATTGCGCTGCTATAGCATTATTAGGACTGAGGAAATATGTTATCGCTGGACCTACAATAAGAGTGACGATTAGCGCAACTGCTACTACTACAACTAAAGGATGTATGTCATTATCTCTATTCATCCAAAAAAATCCTTCCTGCATTTATAATAATCAAGATGTTTGTTGTTATCATGTTAGCTTTTTAGTCACATTTTATTAATACTTTTTTCCAAATTGCTACCGGTTCCATCCATTAGTCCATCTATCTGTTCTTCTAGGACTTGAGAAATTGAATTCAATACCACAGGTCCTTAAAAGAAGGAGGATATTGGTATCGGAACTGAATGTGTGAAAGCATAAGAATAGAGGGCAGTCGTCGTGCTGTCATTACTGGTTTTCTGATACTTCTGATAATTTAGGATATGATACGTGAATGTGGCCCATGAAAGATGCCTTGCGAGATATTAGTTGGGCATTAACTCGTAATAGAGTTTTCCAATCAATCTCTGAAGTGGGCCATCAACTTCTAATTTATCAGATGAAGAATAAAGTCTTAGCCAATATGAAATAATAACATGATTCTATCTCAATATAGAACAAGGTAATCTACTGGATAACATCTGACAATGGTTATATGTAGACATTTTGGATGAAGTAATAAGAAAATTCCTTGTTAATTCAAAGTTGGATTTATAACAATATTGCTCATACTTGTCATTGTCATTATTTGTTTTTGGATAGTAACCAGAGTAGATAAGGAGTTATTTTGTGATTTGGATTTATTTTTATTAAGACATGGCGATTCAAGAGTTCATGAGAGAATGCAACCGTCCAACTGCTACCACTTTGCATATCAGTTTTTGCAAAAACTTTACCAAGTGGTTTACCTTCATCTGTTAGGTCATGATAGCCTCCTGCACCTGCTTGATCACTATTGTCTGACACTATTATCCACCATTGTCCTTTTGGAATATCTGATTGCTTTGCATAAAATGTCAATTAAGCGTTTAGTCCCCAAATAGGATAAAAATCTCGCGTCACTTGTGTTTGCAAATCGGAAATTGCCTTCTCTAATTCGTCATTGCTTACTGCTGTTGCAATATTGACAACTGCTATATTGATTTCAGAATTTGCTGTTACTGCAGTATTGGTTTTATTAGACGTTAAGAAGATATAATATCTCATCTTAACTTATTATAAAAATCTCCTTTTACAGAGAATAAGACTTGGTTATTAATCTCTGAAAAAGATAGAAAATTGAACAAAGAACTACTAAATAGCGGTTGCAGGTGGCCTCGCAAATACCTCAAATTTAGTTACTGAACTACAAATCAAAATAACAAGTAAGAACATCATAGCCACTAAAGTCACAACTTCTTTGCTACTGGACATGGTTCATTGATAAGCTATCTATGTATAGATAGCTAATATTTATGATTTAGCTACTTTAACCTTGTGTATGAGCTCTGAAAAAGCTAAAGATTAGTTGCTATCATACTACTATGTATAGGTATACCAAGTGACATATGCACACTATTCACAAACTATATCTGAAAGGTATTTGCTAAATGCAATGAATCTCTACCAAGATTACCGACATAGTTTCTTTTATCATAGAGCAAACAGTTTGAATATATATGATAGTGGGACAAATCTAAAGTTGTGCTTAAGTCATATTTGGCATAATACTCAATCAACTCATCAGGGTGACATAGATTTAATATGGCAGAATCATGGAAGCATTTAGGCCACGCATTTTCAACAGCTAATGTACAAAATAAGAAGTATAGAAACACAATGTTTATAGATATATTAAATATACCAGCTGAAATTCAACAATGAGTCCGTTTAATAGTTCCTGTTTATTTGCTGGAGATAACAGTTCTTGGCTTAAACAAAGTAGTGGACTCTAATGAGATTAGGAATAAGATATTTGGTTCTCAAAAGGTTGATTGCCGCAAGTACAAGCGTGCCTGCAATCCAAATTATAATCTCTGGTTTTCAACTATCTGGTATATCATTATGTCATAAGTAGTAGTATCTAAATTGAGATGATGGCGTAAACATTGTGCCTTGAAAAATCAGCTCTGTCCTCCTATCGTTATTGTGCTTTCCTAAAGACTTCTGGTAGTCTCTTTAATGCAGGAGATTTAGGGTCTATATCAAAAGCTTTGTCTGAATAATATTTCGCTCCAGTATAATTTCCAATATTATATAGTGCCTGAGCTTTGAAGACAAGACCATCAAGATGATTTGGGTCGATTTTAAGAGCTTTGTCAAGGTAAATGATGGCCTGTGTATATTTACCTAATTCATTTAATGACCATCCAATATTACTCAACGACCATTTATAAGTTGGGTCGATTTTAAGAGCTTTGTCAAGGTAAATGATGGCCTGTGTATATTTACCTAATTCATTTAATGACCATCCTTTACCATCCAATGCATTTACATAATTAGGATCTATTTTAAGAGCCGTGTCATACGCAGTTATTGCTTGACTAAAATTTCCCATTCTATTTAATGCATCACCTTTGCTTACCCATTTACTGCCTTCAGCAACAACCTCTGTATTACCATTAATAAGGATACAAAGAATAGCTACAAATACTATTGATATTATAGTATATTTGCTAACGGTTTCCATATCTTCTATTTTAGAACTATTGTATTTCCGTATATATAATACACATCATTTATCTTGACCTATTCTTGATACCATATTTTCACATTATGATACATCATGCATATTTTATTTATCAAGCCGGGATTGCCGCTCAGGAATCCACCTCCTTACAGAATGCATTTCCTTGTAGTGTGTGTAGATTGGCGAGGTAAGGTTGAACTAAAATTGGGCAATGTTATATACGACTTTGATATTAGCAGAAGCAAATATGATAAGAGAGCTAATAATTTGCCTCTTGGTATGCCTAACCATAATTTTGTTGCCTTTAGATGGAAAGGGTAGTCAGGTTGCGGCAGCCATTAGCAACATGTCGTCCAATTCAACAACTGCCATCATCCCGAAGACAAAAATTCCTACCATCAATAATAGCTTGGTAGTAGCGCAAAGTCCTTTTTATGAATCAAAGGTGTGGAAGCTTACAGGACAAGCAGTAAGTAATAGTGCGGCACCACAGATACAGGTGTCTGTTGTAGAGAATGGAACGATGAAAGGCGTTGGAAATGTAACAAATTTAGAAACTTGGTGGGATACCTACAAAACGCCAACAATAATTAATGCCCTTGGTCGTGGAATACTAACTACGAAGGATGGACAAATGGCAACTTGGACTGCACAGGACGTAGGCAGGATCAATCTAAATACTGGTGTAACAACTTTCACTGGAATTATGTTTTTTAACACTAATTCCACTGGAAGCCTAGCTTTCCTTAACAATCTATCAGGACTCCACATTACACAAACAGATAGCAGTATGCGAACAACAAAGATATGGGAATGGAAATAGTCTGATATAGAAAGAAAAAGCTAAATAACGAAAACAGCCGAACCCCTCTACATGCGGGGACAGAATCCCACCGAGCCCGAAGAATGTTATATAACGTTGTTCATAGATAACGCTCAGCTAAAAGCACAATTTAACGCATATTGTTACTAGTAGAGATAACGTAACTGCTTGTTCTGATGATGCTTATTATAGGAGCCATATTGATAATGATTTCTTTCTAAAATATGCTCCAAACGTTCCACAGGAAAACCAAAAGAGCAATGCCAAATGCAACTGCTGCAATTACGGTTATATTGAACAGGGGTGATTGTAATCAGAACCTGAACCAATAATGTCATTAAAACCATCTGCTGACATAAATTAATCTACAACGTCCTGTAGTTTATAGAATTAGGTATATGTTCCTATTTATTTCTAATTAGAAAAAATAATTCCAGATGATCACAAGAATTACTCTGCTATCTCGGTAAGGTATTTGTAGAAACTATTCAAGTTAACAAATCTTGTATACATTTAAAACTTATGTAGAAGCATTTGTACAGGAAATTAGTTAATCTTCCTTTGTTTAAGAACACTACTATTCCTCTATCAAAGACTAACTTTGCTATACTAATTTCTATAGCAATTGTTGCAATATTACTTTCTGTTTTTTCATATCAATATTACACTTCTACTTCTGCTAAAATTGCAGATATTGCTTCACATGAAATAAAGACAAATGCTCAAATTCAAGTACATGACCTTTCACAGATATTATCAAATAAATTTGAAAGCATAAGTGCCCTTTTGCAAACGCTTGCAGATTCACCAGCTATACATAATAATGAATACAAAAGGGCATCTATTGTTATTAACACTAGAGAACAGTACTCAAAACAACTCACAGATTTTTATATGTGGCTTGATAAAAATGGCAGAATGAATTGGTTGAGCAATATCAACCAAAGTACATATCAAAAGTATAAGGGAACAGATCTGAGTTATAGGCCATATTTTTCTGTACCTAGAGATACTCATGCAGCATATTACAGCAGTTTAATAGAGTCAAATGACAAGATTCCTAGGTTGTATGTATCTTATCCAATAATCAATATGACAGGAAAAGGAGCACCAGGAGTATTCACTGGCGTTGTGGTTGCGTCCATCAGATCTATTACTTTAGGAAATGTCTTGCAGCACCAGCTGATTCCACAATTTAATAGTACAGTAGGGCTACTGGACAGAAAAGGTATAGTGCTATATTCGAGCACTCCATCATTTATTGGCAAAGATGTTTTTGGAAAGGATATACAATCTATGCTTTCGTCATTGCTTCCTTTGGAAGCTAAAGATTCGTTAAATAACATCATAAGGAATTCATTGCAGGGAAGTACAGGCTCAGGTGATATTTCTATACAGGGAAAAACCAGCACTATATCATATGAACCTGTGAACATTAACGGCAAATACTTTTTGACATTATATATCATTGCTCCACATAACCTCGCAAGCGACGTTGGTTTATTAATTAATCAACAGAAATACGTCAGCACAATTGTAGTAATTGTAATTGCAGCAGTAGCTTTTTGTATTGCATTTTTGGTCTTCTTGTGGAACAAGAGGTTAAAAGCCACTGTAGATAAAAGGACTGCAGACCTAAAGACAGCAAATGAACAGCTAAAAGTGCATGATAAAATGCAAAAGGAGTTTATCAATGTTGCCAGTCATGAAATAAAGACTCCAACTCAAGCTATTTTAGGATATTCTGAACTTCTACAGAGGCATCCTGAAAAAAGAGAGCAAATATCTGATGCTCTTTCTAGAAACGCTAACCGGTTACAAAGACTTACCAATGATATATTAGACGTCACAAGGATTGAGAGTCAGACATTAAAACTAAATAAAGAACAATTCAATCTAGCTGATTTGATATCCAGCGTCGTTGAGGATTTCAAAGGTGATATTCAAAAGAAAGGTAGCGATATTAAGTTATTTTATGAACCCAATGATCGTCTGGTATTAGAAGCAGATAAAGGAAGGATAACCCAGGTGATATCTAATCTGTTAAGTAATGCTATTACGTTTAGTAAAAAAAATGGTGGAAACATATCTATTGCTACTACAATAGAACAAATGCAAAATAGTAATGATAAGGATAAGACAGTCCTTGTTAGTGTCAAGGATGATGGAACAGGTGTGGACCCTAGTATCACGTCAAGATTATTCACAAAATTTGCTTCAAAATCAGAAGCAGGAGGAACTGGACTAGGATTGTTTATATCAAAAAGTATTGTAGAAGCTCATAATGGTAGAATATGGGCGGTAAATAATGCTGATGGTAAAGGAGCTACTTTTTACTTTAGTCTACCATTGAGTAGATAAATATATCTAGTGTTATTATATCCTGTTTTTGTTTCGTAAATTCAAGTCTCCAACGTGGGTGGATAATTGAGCCAAATTTGGTGCGCATTCCACCGAACCCGCAATGCTGTCACTCCTTTATTAGGATTCCATAACAATAAAAAGGAGAGAGAAAAACAAAGTGATATTAGAAATCGAGTCGGATTCAGACCCATATTCAATGCTCTTATTTGCAATGAGGTCACCCAAGACCCGAGAAAAATGCACAGGAAGTCTGAGAATGTTTTTTGATTTTCTTGGCATTCCAGGTAAATCAATGACCGAACGTTCCAAGATATTTTGTGAAAAGGCAAAAAGTAGCGATAGTAGTGGTAGCTGGGTATTTAGCGTCATAGTACAATACCTTCAGAAACTGAAGGAAAGAGTAGAACAAAAGGAGATAAGCGCTGGAACTATGAAGAACCGATACAGGCCGTCAAGCTGTTCTGCGAGATGTCTGATATTCCTATTTCATGGTAAAAACCTCTAATTCTACAGCAGTCATTAAAGTCTTTGAAATCCAGTATCCAGTAACCATCTGAAAAATCGGGTCAGGAGATACTTGCGTCGTTGTTTTGGGTATAGTAGTACTCGCAGTAGCGCTAATATCTGTTTTTTCCATAGTTAATTATTCCAAAAAGAATAGGATATAGAAAGAGTTTCCACTACTACAATAATTCTGCAAAAGTGCTCTAATATTGCTCCTAATATCACTATTATCCCCACAGTTGTTATTACTTTATTTTCCATTTTTTCCACCTTATTTGACATATACTAATCCTGATCGACATGTTAGTTGGTTGATAAGAAATGATTTTAGTGTAGACATACTAGAATACGGTGCCCTTTTTCCCTTTTGCATACACCAAGTGAAGTAGCCTAGCCTAGTCTTCTTCCACCTGTCTAATTGGATTATCGATATTTGACAACTTTTGAATTAACCTATTTATCATCTTCTTGTGCTGTGATAATATCAAGGCCATAAACAAAGAACCGGATGAAAAAGGCTTTAGTTTTGAATTCACTGCATTAGCGAATTGTACCTTTTTGCCTTCATTCGCAATCCTAACGGCGTTGGTATTCTATTCCGTGCTGTCGATTCATAAGGTCGTATTCGGACAAGTCTCGAATGCATACTGTCAGCTCAATATTATATGATTTATCAAGGAACCGGCAACCGGAATGCCTATTATATGGTGCGACCTGTTACACCAACTTATTTTTTACAAAATAAGATGGGATATACCTAAGACAACTTTTCAATTATATTAGCTGCTTCATCCATTGAAAATGCTTTAAGTGTTTCACTACGTATACTTCCTAAACTTCCAGTACTGTACAAGACTGACGCTATTGCATCATCGTTTGGAGCTTCAACTATAGCTACAATATCGTGTCTTCCCATGGTATAATATATGCCACGAGATTTACCACCTGCTTTTTCTATTGCACCTTCAAAAGATTTAGCTCGTTTTATAGTATCTTTGACATCTCTTATTCCTTGATCCGTCCAATTCACTAGTACAATATAGCTTGGCATTGTTGTTCTTCAGAACAAAGAAAGCACATGGTATATATATACATGTAGAAGCGATAGATAGCCAAAACTATATCTTTTCCTTCCAACATACATCAACATCATCTTGTGCCCTGAGATGCAGCCTGATGAGGTACAAGCGCAGATTATTTTTTCTGTACAGAACCGCAGATGGCATAGTAGAGCATGTCATGAACCAAGGATCAAAGGGTAAGAGACAGAATAGGAATGCAATATGTATCTGTCCTCTCCTCAACTATCATCAGCAACAAATCCTACTCCATCATTTACAGCATCTACACCGCCAGTATCACCACCTCCGCCACCACTTCCTTCGTATCTCTGTCTCTCGTGAGTGTTCAAGTCAAATGATGATAAATTACGTATAGAGTACATAATCATCAGCAGCATATCTTGATAGAAAATTCTGGGACGTGTTTGATTCATAGATGATGTTTATTGTAGAAGAAAGATAGACATATACAATCAAGAAGATATAATGAGATACCATTGAGTGGATGATTTTGACCACCCGCTCATCCACTCAGCGAGAAATGATTGCAGGTCGGATATGCAGATTCTACGGTTCTGTGGTTTGTTGGTTTGTAATGCATGTAGAAACAAATCCAATATTTATTTTATTTCAACCAAAATAATATGACGATAATAGCTAAATAATATGACTAAATATAGTATATACAAGATATATTGGTAACTGGAAGTCATACAATCTCGACAGAATATTACTCTGGCTTTAGTGGAACAAGATATATGCGTGGATTTAGTGGAATGAGTCAACGCTATACTTTTCGATATGGCAACGTTCAGTTAATGGTGAATGGGTCGATTGTTCTTGAAATAATAAATGTGACTAATCCACAGGATGTAAGAAATATCTTAAAATCATTACAACGTAATCATCATCAGTACTAATTATTTGACAAGAAATATTATACATTGTTAATCATTATTATTACAACTGTCTATGTGCTAGCGAAGGTAGTTAATTTGACTTTCTAATTATATCATATCCTCATATGTGATTAGTTGGTTTGAATGAGTGTCGTCGTTGTAATCAATTCATTCATTTGATTATACAGATTTAGGAAATGCCTTCCCTTCTCTGTTATCATGAACAATGGAGAATCTCGTTCATTCTTCTTTTGTTGATGATGTTGCTATATCATACCATACTCGAGAAGAAGCAAGAGGTATTCATTTAGCTGGTTATAAGATAGAAACGCTCCATACATTATTTTAGTTCTTGTTGTAGCTCCTCCTCTACCGATAATCTCTAGTATGAAAGCAATTATTTCGTTTCTGCTTCGGTTTTTCATTATGAATTCTTTTCACTATGAATAGAGAATCAAAAATAAAAAAGAAACGAACGCTTGCGACTAAAGAATATTTCATTACCATATACTATTAACTTCTTATCAATCAGTAATATCATACATAAATCCACAATTTATCAAAGTTACTTGTTAAAATGAAATATACCGACTAACTCTCAAAGACATGCGGCTTTCCTTTTAAGACCACTTTTATTAGGTTCCAAAGCAGCCTCTTGGTTTGCCCTTACCGTCATATTGTTTTGGAGTTCTTCAAGTTCTTTCGAATTGAAGATATACCTATTATTATCATATGGCGGCAACTCATCATTTCTATGGACACAACAGGCCTTTACCTCTTGTGCAGATTCTGAATGATGGATCGTTCTTCTCTTTTGGCTAGTCGGATATATTGTAATAGTAGAAGCCTGATTTATAATATCATGTTTAAATTAGTTGATCGGAAGCTTTGCAGTTCTTGCAGGTGTATACATATGATCTTATATATATGACTGCCTGCCTCCCTCTGTGACTAGTGTTCCAATGTTTTTTAATAATAACCCAACTTTGCTAG
>JBEVTH010000019.1:0-23019 GCA_041156085.1 Candidatus Nitrososphaera maunauluensis | reverse complement strand
TGTTTTGATTTATGTCTAGTGTTAGAACGTCTAAAACTCTTGCGATTGATTTTGATTCAGTTCTCGCGGATACTATGGTAGTCTGGACTGCTGTCTATAACAAGCTCAACCATACGAATATAACGAAAAATCAGATCACTTTGTGGGATATCGGTAAAATCCTTCCAATGCTACCAGACGAAATTTCTATGATGTTTAACAATGTCTGGAGATATCACTGGAGAAATATTCCTCCAACCGAACAAAAGTTAGGCGAAACAACAAAAAGAATCAACCGTAGAGGTTATAGAATTTCTATTATTACTAAAAGAGAAAGATCAACAGTGGCATATGTTGCGAAATGGCTCGATTATCATGATATTTATTGCGACGACCTTATTTTCATATACGACAATAAACCGAAAGCAGAATATCCGTTCGATATCCTAGTCGATGACGCTCCAATCAACGTAATCGATATTGTTTCTCCAAAAGTTGGAATATTATTTAATCAACCTTGGAACAGAGATTTCAATTGGCCAATTAGAGTAAATACCTTAAAGGAAGCAGAGGAGAAAATAATCTAGGTCTTTACAAAACAATAATAATTGCATTAAGAATGACTAATGTTAGTCCTATCGACAGTTAGGAGACTAGCCAATACTCAGCCACCCCTTATCCCTTTTTCATTCTGACCCTTAAATAAAGTGCCTTCTAGTTTTCTCGTCATGCATACGTAAGTCACACGAAACTTCTTGTATTCTCTTATTGCTGTCGATTCTCCCCTAACGTTGCACTGCTGAATTTGTAAAAAAGGAACCAATACATATCCTACAAGAATTAAGAATTAATATTAAGAGGAGAAATGTACGTGATTTTGCAGCGCCTCTAGCAAACTCATCACGAAACTCTACCCAAAAATGTTGTCTTTGTGGTTTTACCCTGCATCAATTTCTGCATTAATAAAACCAAGAGGTACTCCTTTTGTATTATTAAATCCGGGAAAAAAACTCTTTGTTGGATGGCCAGATTTTTGTTTAATGATTTCGCCTCCTTGCATCCACAAAGAAGGGTAGAATTCTATATCAGGGGAATGACCAACACCAACGAGATGAACTCCTTCTATTCCTTGAGGCCTTAGAACTGCATTAAGCTTCTTTGCAGATGCAATATATCTACCCCATGTCCTTAGCTTAACATCATCATTATTCAAAAGATCCTTCCAATACCACATTCCTCTTACGTCAACAAAGGGCGATATGCCATACACTTTATGATTATATATACCGGCAGTCCAGTTCGCAGGATACCAGTCACTCTCTCTTTCCCAACTATGTGTACTATTTGTTAGATCTGTGAGAAATCCTTTTTGAATTCCCGATCACTCAATAAGATCTTTTAAACAAAGACCTATCATGATAATTAAAGATAAAAACATGTCTAAGCCCTTATTTCCGTGCACAATATGCGGAGAGGATTTTACCAGACGGACTAGCGCAGATCGCCATCGCAAAAATATTCATAATGGCCACCACAGTATAGTTAGATACATTGAATATATTGCTGGCAGAGCCTCAAGTTTGTATCCACCGCCTATAACTCCGCGGAGACTATCAAGAAAAAAGAAGCTAATGGAATTTCATAACAACAATCAAAGAACTTTATTTGCAGCTGACGGAGTTTGGCATGGAGGTCATATAGATAATGTCATATCCTTTAATGATGATGAAAAAACAGATCCTATAGACGAGGCATTGAATACCCTGCGTAAGGCAGTAGAAACCAAGAATTTGTCAGAAGAATTATCAGGTGGGACGCAACGGCTAATTAACAGAAGAAGCATTCAGAATTATGTTCCAGTAGCTTTTAATTCCACACTTGCATCGCCACAATCAAAGAATTCGGCAATAGAATACACCGGGAATCAATTTGTGCCTGAAGCAAATAATTCAGGTCATAATGTCTCACTTTCAAAGGAAGAGGAATTCAGAAGAGATCCAGTAGATGATACTTGGGAATGGTGGCTTTACAAACTACGACAAAGACTTGAAATAAAAGATTTGTCATCTCAACTGCAGTCGACGCCACAGCATCCTGTTAATATACCGTTTAGTACTGGTATAATTCAGCCTCCGCGGTCAACAAATTTTCCTGTTATGACTCAGAATGGTCTTCTGGAAAATAACAATAATGCGAACAACGTTAGTTCAAAAACCTTTACAATTAATAGTAATAACATGGTCAACTTGAGAACACCTTTTGGTTTTAGAATACACAGATGCTACATATGCCTGTAAGTACAACACCTAGACACTTCCTTAAATGCTGTATTTTATCCTGTAAATGAGGAAGGAACTGCTGAACAAATCCCTGTGCATAGGTGCAAAAATGGAGATCTTGCTAGAAGTAGAAATCTACTCTGCAAAAACAAGCTTAGGGATACAAGTAACAAGATGCTAAAATCTTTGGAAAACAAACTCTATGCATCGCCCCTAAAAAATTATAAATATTTGGTAGCTGTTCCGCTGAAGGTCAATTCGCTACCTGAAGGACTAGAAGGAATAATTTTGAAGATGCCAAATCCGGAAAATCCGAAGATTCCTATGTCTTTTTCGTATTCTGATGAAAGGCATATTGAATTGGACATGAGTAAAGATTTTCACGCGGGAATAGATAGGGCCATATGAAGGAATGGATGTACAGAACTTAGTAAGGAAGAAATATTGGAATTTTTAGAGTTGGTTGGGACAGCGACATTCGTATTCATTAAGGTTGAAACAAAGGGATTTGTAAGGCAGTATTTTATGCTATTATCTAATACTATTAAAGTTGGCTATATTCAAAAAAAGAATTGAAAATACTAAGGAGATTTGTTATTTTCTGTGATAAGGTAAAAGTAAAATCTTCATAAAGGGAGTTCTGATAATTTATGTCCCTACCAATTAGACGTTATCGTTATATAATACATACAATTGGTAAGATTATTTTAATGCATTCTCTATATTAAATTGAAATATAGCTCAATTGATATGCATCACTGCAGACTACTGTTTTAGCGATATCAGTTTAATAGATATTTGGTGCAGCGCTTAATGATACAAACAAAGTTCAAATTGTAGCTAGCTGCATCTGGAGATTAAATCAGAACACCCAATTGCTTGAGCTATAGTTAGAAAGGCATCTGAAAAATCAATCCCTACATTGAATGTTGTTCAGTCAAAGTATAATAGAGATACAAACCTCAGCAAATTTTCTCCTAAGGTCTAACGTTTTATGATAATCCATATCAACTGTGATATCTGTTCCTTCACAATATGCACAACGGCTTGTCCTAATAAGCGTACTAAAACTATGGTTAAGGTTAATAACCAGATTCTCGATCTTGATAGACTGTGAGTGAGATGAAATGCGCGTAGACCATGTTGCGATTGCCGTTAATAACGTTGATGAGGCTTTGAAAAATTATCAAAAGATCTTGAATATAAATCGTCTAGAAATTGAGGTAGTTCCAAACGAAAAAGTTAGAGTTGCAATGTTAGAGCTAGAAGATACAAGGATTGAATTAATGGAGCCAACAATGGATGACAGTCCTATAAAAAAATTTCTTATTGAACATGGTGAAGGGATCCACCACATCGCAATTACCGCAGATGATATCGAAAAAGATGTCTCAAGAGCATCAGCGAATGGAATGAGGATACTCGGTCAATTACGTTCAGGTTCATATGGCAGAAAGGTTACTTTTATCCATCCAAAATCTCTAAATGGAGTTTTAACGGAATTCTGTGAGGCAGCAAAGTAGTCCGGCATATTATAGAAAATTAAAATTAAACCTGATCAAATTAAATCGGCAGCAGATATCAGTGGAACGACAATTAGAATAATCTAAAGGATTAATACATCGAAATAGCGACCAATTTTGTGAACTCCGTCGTTGAAAGTGTACCGCCAATATCTTTTGTTTTACTATTTTGTTTTAGTAGTCTAACTATAGCATCTTCTATATGCTTTCCCTGTTTAAAGACATCACTATCGTCATATTTATCTCCCAACCATTCAAGCATCATTTTTGTAGATAATAAAATTGATGATGGATTTGCAATATTCTTTCCGGCTATGTCAAACGCAGCTCCATGAACTGGCTCAAACAGTGCAAAATCAATTCCAATATTCGCGGCAGGTCCCATGCCTAGACCGCCCACCACCTGCGCAGCCTCATCAGATAGTATGTCTCCAAAAAGGTTCGTCGTCAAAATGATATCGAAATCCTCAGGGTTCCGGATCAAATTCATTGCACAAGCATCAACATATGATTCACTATATTCTATATCAGGATATTTTTCAGCAATTAACCTACAAGTCTTTGCAAATAAGCCATCACCTTTACGCAAAACATTAGCTTTATGAACTGCTACGACCTTCCTCTTTTTATTTCGTATCATGGCTGTTTTGAATGCATATTCTGCAATTCTTCTTGATGCTTTTTCTGATGTCAGCCGTAATGCTATTACTGTATTTTCGTCAATATTGAATTCCCAGCCCATGTATACATCTTCAGTATTTTCTCTTACCGTTATCAAATCTACATTATTAGATAGATTCTTAATGTTAGGATATGATTTTGCGGGTCTAATATTTGCGTAAAGATCAAATAGACGCCTTAAAACAATAATTACATCAGCTGCACTTTCTCCAACCGGACCCTTTAAGCACGCCTGGGATTTTCTGACAACATCTATGCTAAAGTCCGGAAGGGGTTTACCAAATTTATCAAGTGCGTTATCTCCTGCATGAACCTCTTTTATCGTGAATTTGGTTTTTGAATTATCGTTTATTAATTCTAGAATTGCTTTTGCCGACATGGTTAGTTCAGGACCAATACCATCGCCAGTAACTAATGCAATTTTATAGCGTGTCAATTAAAAAGTAACATTTTAGATAATGTATAAACTTTAGTTCTTAGAAAATATCACTTTTCTTAGCATTGTTTTGTTAATGGCATCCATCATTGCCTGAACGGAAGCAACTACTACATCTTCTCCTGCCTTTCTTGCAGAAACAACATTACCGGTTTTATCTTCTACCTTTACTGAAACTTCTGCTAAAGCATCAGATCCTCCTGTTATAGAATCTAATCTATATTCACGGATCTTGATATTCGCCATTTCTCCAGCTATCTTTTGTATTGCTTTAAGTGCTGCATCCACTGGACCTACGCCGATTTCTGACGCAATGAAATCTTTACCTTCAGTATTTAGTCTAACGACTGCGGTTGGGATGATATTCATTCCGGTTATAATATGACAATCGTTTAGTTTGAATCTTTCTTCAAACTTACTATTATGCATGACGTCACCAGCTATTGATAAAAGATCTGCAGTTGTTATAGCCTTTCCTTTATCTGCGAGGTTTTTTTGTTTCTCCACAATTTCGTGTAACTGTTCATTCTTAGGTTCGATTCCGAAGTCTTCTAACATTGCCTTTATACCGTGAGCACCAGCATGCTTTCCAGCTTGAAGCCACCGTTTCCTTCCAACTAACCCCGGATTTATTGGCTCGTATGTAAGTGGATTGTTTATAATACCATGAGTATGAATCCCAGATTCATGACCAAAAGCGTTTTCACCTATAATTGCTTTATTTGGTTGGACAATTATTCCCATTACATTAGAAATAAACTTTGATGTTTCGTAGAGCAGCTCAGTCTTGATGTTATGTCTCCTGCTATACAGACACTGAAGTGCCATGACGAGCTCTTCAAGTGATGCGTTTCCTGCTCTCTCTCCCAAGCCATTTATCGTCACATGGGCAGAGGAAGCGCCTGCATTTATTCCAGATATCGTGTTAGCTACAGCTAGACCGAAATCATCATGGCAATGCATACTGATTGGAGCATTTATTGTTGCTTCCTTCACATCCTTGACAAGTTCGCTAATGTATTGTGGAGTGGCATAGCCTACAGTATCAGGAATATCCAATCTGTCAGCGCCTGCATCCGCAACTGCCCTGAAAATCTCTCTTATAAACGTCCTATCTGATCTTGTAGCATCTTCTGCTGAAAATTCGACCTGCATTCCGTGCTTCTTTGCATAATCGACTGCCCATATTGCTTTTTCACGTACTTGCTCTTGATTCATCTTTAATTTGTATTCCATATGGATATGAGACGTCGCTATGAAGATGTGAACATACTTCAATTCACAATTTATTGCAGCATCAATATCTGTCTGAACTGCGCGCGCTAAACCATAAATTTCTGCATTTAATCCGATTTTAGTTATAGTTTTTATTGCTTTCATTTCGCCAAGAGAAACGATTGGAAAACCTGCTTCTATTGCATCAACACCCAATTCATCAAGTTTAATAGCAATTTGGACCTTTTGTTCAGGAGTAATTGATATTCCCGGTGTCTGTTCTCCATCTCTTAATGTCGTGTCAAAAATTCTTACTTTATCATTATAATCTAACACTTAAACTTCAACACCTCGTTGGAGAGCTGAAACACCTGTCCTCGCTAATTGTGTTATTCCGTAATGATCGACTAGATTTTTAAATGCATCTATTTTATCAGGTGTCCCTGTAAGTTCTACAATAATAGTCTCCTTGCCTATGTCAAGTATATTTGCTCTGAATATTGATGCAAAGTTGGTTATTTCCATCCGTGTAGTTGGATCATTAGCCTTCATCTTGATCAAAGCGAGTTCTCGATAGACTGTATTACCTGTATCGAGCAGTTTGACCTCGACTACATCAATCAACTTTCTAAGTTGTTTAACAAGCTGATCTAGAGTCCTTTCGTCGCTTTTTGCAGTAATTGTCATTCTAGAGAGATCTGCTTGTTCAGTGGAACCTACTGTTATACTTTCAATATTGAAGTTCCGAGCCCTAAAAAGGTTTGTTACTCTAAATAGGACACCCGGTTTATTCTCTACTAAGGCAGACACTATATACAGAGGTCTAACTTTTCCATTCACTGTAGTAACTGTCGCGGCAGCTGACACGGTTTTAATGTCACGCTCCAGTAATCATATCTTTGAGCCCTGTACCTGGTGCTACAAATGGGTAAACATCTTCTTCCGGATCAATTGGAATGTCAATAACCGTGGCAACGTTAGTCTTGAGCGCAGATTTAATTGCATTTTCTAATTCTTGTGATGATTGTACTTTGATCCCCTGTGCACCGTATGCTTCGGCTATCTTTGTATAATCAGGACACTTGTGTTGATGTACGCCCATGTACCTTCTATTGTAGAAGGTTCTCTGCCATTGAGCTACCATTCCTAACATATAATTATTCATTAGAAAAACAATTACAGGAAGGTTATCAAGAACCGATACAGCGAGAGAATTTTCTGTCATGTTAAAAGAACCATCACCAGCAATGTCGACCACCGGCACTTCTGGCCTAGCCGCCTTTGCACCTATTGAAGCGGGAAATCCGAATCCCATTGTTCCCAACCCTGTTGAGCTAAAAAAGGTTCCAGGTGAAATTACATCAAAGTGCAAGGATGTCCACATCTGACACTGGCCTACTTCCGTACTTGCTATTGCATTAACAGGTAAAATTTCTCTTAGTTTTTTTAATGCCTTCTTAGCTGTGAGTTCTCTTGAATAGTCTTTAAGTGATTCTCCATAATAATCAATGAGCTCCTTTTTTCGTTTCAGCCAAGGGTTATCCACATCTTTTTTTGCAATTTTTCTTGGAAGCATTTTAACAAGCGTTCTTAGTGATGATTTTACATCGCCTATAACTGCTACATCTACAGATTTGTTCTTGCCGATCTCCGCCGGATCAACGTCCATATGAATGATATTCATACCCTTTCCAAATTCATCGAATCGTCCTACAGACCTGTCAGAAAATCTTGCGCCTACTGCAACTATGCAATCTGCTTCAAGAATTATCTTGTTAGCCTCTGCATGTCCATGCATCCCAATTGGTCCCATCGCGAGAGGATGGTTCTCAGGAAATGCACCTTTACCTTTAAATGTAGTTACTACAGGAATCATCAACAATTCTGAAAGTGCTTGCAATTCTGAAAAAGCACCAGAAAGGATTACACCGCCTCCAGCCATTATAATTGGCCTTTCCGCTTTGAGTAAAGTTTCCACAGCTTTTCCTATCTGAGATAGATCTGCATCTACGACTGGGTGATATCCTCGTACCTTGATGAGTTCCGGGAATTTCATATCTGAATTTTCTTGTTGAACATCTTTGGGAATGTCGATGAGAACTGGCCCAGGCCTTCCACTTTCTGCAATATAGAATGATTTTTTCACTGTTTCTGGGATTTCTCTAGCTGCTCTTGGTTGGAAAGCATATTTTGTACAGGGATTAGCTACACCAATAATATCTGTTTCTTGGAAAGCATCTTTTCCTATCATCGCTAGTTGCACTTGACCAGTTACAGCAATAATAGGAGAGGAATCGGCATATGCAGTAGCAATGCCTGTAACGAGGTTAGTAGCTCCTGGCCCAGATGTAGCAAAACATACTCCAGCCTTTCTCTTTATTCTTGCATAGCCGTCGGCCATGTGAGCAGCTGATTGTTCATGCCGAACAAGAATATGGCGTAGAGAAGTTGCATCTACTAGAGCATCATAAATAGGAAGGTTTGCTCCACCTGGAAGTCCGAAGACCACATCTACACCCTCCTTTTCAAGAGCACAAATTAAGGCTTGTGCGCCATTCATTTCCACCATTTATATATTTCCACCTTTTGTTTTCAAATACATGTCCTGCCAAAACAACAATGTGCAGAGCTCCAAACTAGATTAGCAGCATACGAACCGCAGTTACAATACTATCATGCAGCTGCGACGAAGTTATACAAAACTCTTCACCTTTCGTCCAAGGCATTCTTCTTAAATTGCAATGATATAATTTATAAAGATTATGCCCCAATAAATTCAAAACTAGTCATGTTAAGGATACCATCAAGAGAAAGAAAAAGGTTTCCCAGCGCTAAATCTCACTGTTGCATGGTGTACTTTCACTCATTTCTCTGGCTGGAAAATCATTTGTTTTTGTAGAATACTTGTCCATTGCGTTCCCTATGTTTTATGTTTTCCCTGCTGGATCTATTTCTTAAACGTTATCATGAAAATGTGATTACTAATAAAGATATAGTTTATTGATTAATAGAGCATATTTCTTACAATTATACCTTCCGAAAGACTGTTTTTACTCAGAGGCATTCAAATGTACATGACTTTGGATTAGTCAGGCGCTGAATGAATCCTACCTTATCCCTTATCTTCGAAAGATATTGACCCGTAGTCAGAGGCTCGCCGTCAGATAGACAGCCAACCAATGACCAAACATTTTTGTTACACACGGACTCTTTAGTGATCAATGAAAGCTGTCTCTGTTATAGGTAAAGGTTTGGTTTCAGTTGATGAAGTCACGGCTCCAAAACTAATGGAAGATGGTGATATTCTTATTAAAATGCATGCATGTGGTATATGCGGTTCTGATCTCGAGAAAGTGTATGGTCAATATGGAATGTCTTCTGCCAAACTTGGACATGAACCTTCAGGGGAAGTGATAAATGTTGGAAAATCTGTGAATGATTTTAATGTAGGAGATCGTGTTTTTATTCATCACCACGTTGCCTGTTATTCATGCTACTTTTGTAGGCATGGAGATTATACTATGTGTGACATGTACCAAAAAAGTAACATAACTCCATGCGGCCTGTCAGAACAAATTCTAGTACCTGAATGGAATGTTTCTCATGGAGGAGTTATAAGATTACCAGATACAGTAACGTTTGACGAAGCTTCATTTATAGAACCTTTGGGATGTTGCATAAGAGCGTTAAACAAATGTAACTTCCAGAAAGGTGATGATATTGCAATAATAGGATCAGGTCCAGCAGGAATAATGCATGTAAAACTTGCAAAAGCATTTGGAGCTGGAAAAATCATTGTACTTGATATTAACGACTTTAGAATGAATTTTGTAAAAAAATATGGCGACGTCCATATTTTTAATTCGATTACTGACAAAGATTTGACCAGAAAAATAAAAGATCTCACTGGACACAGAGGTGTTGATTTATCAATTGTTGCCACGGGAAGCACAAAAGCACTAATCCAATCCTTTGAGATAACTAGAAAAGGAGGAAAGATCATGCTTTTTGGGGTTCCATCAAAAGGATCGGAAATTCCGATCGACGTAAGTAAAATATATTCAAATGAGCAATCTCTTATTTCATGCTACGCTGCATCAGAGATAGAAACAAACCAGGCGCTAAAACTCGTTACAGAGAAGCGAATAGATGTAAAACAATTAATAACTCATCGCTTCGGCATCAATAGGGCTGATGAGGCAATAAGATGTGCACATGAAGCAAACGATGCAATGAAAGTAATTGTAACATCAGAATAAAAGTATAAATAAATATTGTATAAGAATTTCCATACAAGAGACTTAGACATTGCAGCTCTCTACTAAGAAGCATAATGAATAGCAGCTCTCTACGTTGAATCCAATGTGCTTATACTGTGCATTAATAACTCAATTTGAGACATTGTCATTTGGTATGAAGGTTTCTTCATCAATAATGTGAAATCATCTGCACTGAAATTTTATCGATTGTGTTAGTTTAGGTGATTACTTCTTTAATCCTACCCTTTTTATTCGCGATTTTTAGCTCGCGTGCTATTCTTCTACCCATACTCATAGGTTCAGCGAAAATCAGATCCGAATAAGGTGAGCCTTCGACGTAAAGATTTGTTCCGGCAACAATCCTTGCTGAAAACTCAAAAGTGGTAAACTTTCCCTCTTGATCATATACGCCTTCAAGACAAAAAGGACCCGTCATGCCTGGTGGTATGAGGTGTTTTGCAGCTGTTACAAATCTCTCTCCCATTGCATAAACTTCTGCCAGCAAAGATTCCCGTAAAACTAATGGAATGTTGCCTACTACGTTATATGATGGATCCAATTCTATACCCATCTGCTGTTTAGAAGGAATCCTACCTAAACCATCAATATCGGATTCATATCTTCTGTCTACTCCCATTAATTCAACCTCACCCGTAAGAGGAGAATAAAAATATTGTAGATAGACTGGAACTCCCATTACATATTCCTGGATGTATAACTCATCCTCGCTATTGATAACGCGGCGTTCAATCAATTTCTTTGCCCCTTCTTCGAAGGTTTTGTTGTTCCACGCAAGAAAATATCCGCGTCCTCCAGCCGCTCCATGCAATTTGACGATAGATAACCTCTCAATATCATTTTTCGATTTGATAGGTTTGGGAGTCTTCAATTTGGATTCCTCCATGAGTTTCTGTTTCAACCTTCTATCAGATTCCCACCGCAAGATCCATCTATTTCCGAAAACAGGGTTAGCAATGTTTTCAATCTCCTCACTACTCATATATGCGACCAAAGTGCCAATAGGAATAATTATGGAGTTGGTTTGCTTGAGACGTTTTTGACATTCATGATCTAAAATCTCACTAAATTTATCTACTACAATCGTATTGTCGATAAAGTTAAATCTTTTGTAAAGACTGAGCCGCGATTTCTCACAAACTAGCAATGTTCGGAAACCTTCATCTTTTGCTCCCTTTAATACCTGTAATGAGCAATGTGATCCAAGAGTGGCGATCGTATACCTTTTCTTATTGATTGATTTTTCTGCCAAGATTACATTTATCTATTCTATGGGATTAAAATACTTCGTAACAAAGTGCCTATGAAAAGAAAATGTTTTGCAAAACTATTTATGCATGTATGAAAGAAGTTCTATAGCCAGTGATGAATTTTTAGAAAGTCATCTACTGGTTCTTTTTTAAGTAGTTTAATCAAAGCCAACGCTTGAGGAACTGATAGCATAGGTTTCTCAAAGTGGTTATCTGTAGATATTCTAGGACAGGCAACTTGGACAAATGCATCTATCCCTTTAAAGTTTTGAAGACGATCATTCGTAATATCTGTCAATGCAATTAACTGTGTCTTCTTTCCTAATTGTTCAAAAGATTTTTTTAATTCGAGTGCGCGTATTTGTGAAAACTGTCCTTCCTTCAAACCGATTACAATTCCTATTCTTTCTGCATCTAATGCTTTATAAATTGATAAAATTGCCTTTTTCTGAAGACCTTGTGCATATTTATTAATACTAGAATATTCTCTAAAGTATGGATCTAACATATACGTTGGTTTTTCAGTAGATATTGCGACACTTGCACAATGAAACCTACTTTGACCAAGGAAAATATACGCATCGACCCGCTTTTGAATATCGAAGGCTGGATAGAACTCACAACCGAAAACTTGTGCATCATTTAACTGTCCCTTACCCCTACCGATAATTACTCCATAATCATATTCTTCAAAAATCTTTTTGACATTAGCAATTTGATGAAGATGCTGACTGTCAGTAAGCAACGATATTGCTTTGTAGTTTTGCTCTTTAAGGCCTATTGCACATTTTCTTGCCACTATGTCAAAACTAGCATCATCATAGGCATTGATCATTACAACTTTTTCGCCAAACGTCTCCATCATGACTGTATGACCTATATTAAACAAAATTTCTGCACCAAGAATGTCTGCTGCATGTGTGTTTAAGTCACATGACCCCCAACATGTATCACCGATAACATATGCAGGAATGTCGAATTTTTCTGTAATATTGTTTGCACTGTTTTGGATTTTTGAGAACAGAGCCTCAGGTCCGTTAAGGGCTACAGATCGAGGTTTTCTTTTAGTAATTGTTTCAAAGATTCTTTTTTCATCTATTGTTATCATATTTCAATACTTCACCGTTGTTTAGTTCTGTCATACGGAGCACATCTATAACAAAATTAATATCTTCCCCACAGTACCAGCAAATTAAGTAACACACTATAAGTAAGCCTTCTTCTCAATTTAATATAAATCATATAGTAATAAGATATCAAGTCTATCGAATTGGAAGACTGGATCGACTTGCAACATTTGTGTTCTCGTCTAACAGGTGAATAAATTTTATTTAAATCATGCTAAATAGTGAGTTGGCAAAAAGGTTCAATGTATATAAAATGAATATATTTGGGAAAAGCTCTGGTCAATCAACGCAGAATGTTAATTGAATAGGAATTACTACGAATTTCAGGATCTATTCGACCACCATTTCTATATATGACAGTTATTTTTTCGCTACTTGGCTCAACAATAATCTTGAATCTTTGTATTCCTTCTCTAGTATGAATGCTGTGTTCAAAGCTAATAGGATTGGAGTTATTTCTCAAAGACTCAGGAATCTGTGGTTCAAATTGGATGTTATTATCAATCATATTTAACTTCATCCCAAGCATCATTTCACGTAATGTGTAAATATACATTCCAACAGACCACGCTTGAAGTATGCATGAGTTAAAAGGTTCGGGGCGATCACCCCGGTATGTTTCGGCGAACATGCCGTTTTCAAACAGTATACGTTCTGCCATGGATCCAATGTAATACAGTGCTTGTTCTTTTCTGCCGAATTTAATTTCACTTGCTGCACACCAACTTGTAACAAGGGGCCATACAGCGCCATCATGATAAAGGCTTGGATGATACTTAGAGTCCAAAGAACTCAAGGTCCTGACTCCCCACGCGGTGGTAATATCATTTTTTTCAATTCTCGTAAGAACAGCTTCAGCCCTCGTTCTATCCTTGATGGCATCGGTCAGTAAAAAGACAAGTGCGTTGGGTCTTATACTAGAATCCTTCGAACCATCTCTTCTAATAGTGTCATAATAGAATGCATTATCTGCATTCCAGTATTCCAAATCGATCTTATTTTGTAACTGTCGAGCACATGTAACCCATCTATCCTCATTGTAACTATCACCAACAATCCTTGCTAAATCACATCCAATCTTCAAACTCTCATAAAATAATGCTTGAATATCATTTGCACTCTTCCTTCTATCGATATGATCCATCCATGTAGAATCTTGAATAGGTAGTTTTTCTGCAACGCCTGTAAATGCATGTTCAACTAATCCATCTCCATCTATGTCTTTCAGAAATCCCCAATTGACTAGATCAATAATAGATTTCCATCTTTTCTGTAAATATTGTATATCACCTGTAGCAAGTACATATTCCCGTATAGCCCAAGGAAAAAGAAAAGTCGAGTCAGCTGATCCAAATGTAGTATTATGAAGAAAAGCCTTTCCACTAATTATCATTGGAAGTTCACCTTTCATCGCAACTGTAGATGTCCTTTTTGCCTGATGTCGAAGAAAATTTTCTATGATCGCTAAAGCAAAATTATAATCTCCCATAGACAAATACCCTCTGAGGGACCACCCTGTGTCTCTTGCCCAAAAATTGGGAAATCTTGGTAGGCCCGCACAAATTCCTGTGCCAAGTTCATTATACTCAGCTTTCAAATATTCCATGCTCGTCTTTGCTTTTTCGAAAGCCCTAGTCAGCTTTACAATAGTCGGTTCTTGCTTTGCACCTGATCCGATCTGCAGAGTGGAAGATGAAGCCATTTTGAAATGATTTTTTGTATGTTCGAAGAGTTTTCTATAATTATTTCTGATAATTCTATATTCGTTTAAACAATCATCAGAACCGCTAGAACTACCGGCAGCCACAAGTGCAATCTCCATATTCTTACCTGATTCGATTTTAAGGTCGTACGATAGCTCAAGGTCATTATCAAAAGAATCTGTTAACACTGTGGATGGTTTCAAATGCTTTGGTGCAATACCAATTGTTCCAAAATAATGTGCAATATCTTTTCTTGCAGCCGTCTGAATTTGCAAGCAATTATCGGTTTTAACGAATTTGGAAAGGTTACTTTGGGAAATTGCTGCTAGGCCATAACTGGTAATGTTGCCGTCTATGATGAAATGTACCCGGATTTTTCTTTTTTGTGATTTCTTCTTTACGTTTAATTCTCTAAGATGGATATTTTGTGTATTTAAGAGATTGAATTCCAACATCGTAACAAACCCTTTATTTTGTACTGGGACAAACAAGGTCCTCTTTACTTGCAAGCCTGCTACTTCGTGTCTTGTACAGAGAATTCCATTTTCGTGTCTCGACGAAACAACAAAGTTCGGAAGTCTTTTACGTACTCCATCATCCATCGAGATTTCAACTATTATTCTGCCAAAAGCTCTTGCCGGTGGCACATATAATCCGCCATTATCATATCTTGCTCCCATCCAAGTCCAATTAGCAGAAACAGCACCATTTGATGAACACACAACATATGCCTTTTTTCCCGATAGTATTAATGGGATTGTGAAGTTTTTGAAAATAGTATCATCCAGACTTGTGCTAGATTGATCGTCATCAGTTAGGTCGGACGGAATAAATATTCTTTCTCTTTGATTTACAACTTGATCTGTGAATGTAAATGGGATGATTATCTGCTCAAATCCTTCAAGTTTACTCAAGATGACGATCTTGTGCTTCTTTCCTTCTTCTAAAGCTCCTTCTCTTATTACTAGAAACCTTGCACTTTGAAACGGTTTGAATGAAATGGGTCTGCTTTCAGATAATATAGCCACATTGACAATATCTTCTGAAGTCGCCAAGAAAATTGACTTTTTTGAAACTGGGATCTCATCTATATATATATCAAGAGATACAATATTTCCTCCTAAAGGAATTGGTGGATTCAGTAAAGAGAACATAAACCCTTTTTCTGAGTTTTCACCATTTACGATTGTTACATTTTTTAAGCTACCCTCAATGTATGAGAGCATGGTATGTGTTTTATCGATCGTCCTAACCATTCAAATTACACCTTCACTTCAATCCCAATCAAATGCTATATTCTTAATTTTAGGCTGTAAAAAAAGTTTATTAATAGAGCAATCTGTTTGATGCATTAAATATAGACGCTTATTTGGATATTTTAATAATTGAAAATATGTGCGAAGGATAGGAGAATTTAAGTACTTCGATACCATCAGAAATGGTTGAAGGATACATGAAGGAAAACCCTGCTAATTGACATTTATAGGCAATGTAACCATCGGAGACAGGATACCAGTTAGAATAATGGGAATAATTAATGCAAGTCCAGAATCATTTTATAAAAACTCCATCAATACAAGTATCAGAGAAATTTCTAAGACAGCTAGAGAAATGCAGCAATATGGAGCCGACATTGTAGATATTGGTGCAATGTCTACGGCGCCCTATCTTGAAACTAATATTTCAGTTGAAGAGGAGCTAAAAAGAATGAGATATGCACTAGAAGGGGTAAAGAAAGGTTGCGACTTACCAATTTCGATTGATACTCCGAGATCTAAAGTAGCCAAAGAAGCTATCAAATATGGTGTTAATGCAATCAATGATATTTCTGGATTAAAGTATGACGAAAATATGAGATATACAGTATCAAAGGCCAAAATACCGGTGATTATTGGTGCTTTTGGTGATAGGCGATCTTCGGGTAGATCTGGCAAAGTATCCAGTACTATAAAGACCTTAAATGAAAGTCTATTAATAGCGAAAAGAGCGAGAATTGATGACAACAATATAATCATAGATCCATCTATAGGGTTTTTCAGAGCAGAAGCTAAGAATTCGTTCTTTACAAAAATCAAAGATATGGCCTGGTATACTCGTGATATTGAAGCCATTTCAAAGTTAAGAAAACTTAAGATATTTTCAAAACCAATCTGTATATCTGTTTCCAGAAAGTCATTTATAGGTACATTATTTCAGTTGAAACCAAAGGATCGATTAATCCCATCGATCGTGTCAGAAATAATATCAGTAATAAATGGCGCAAACATGATCAGAACTCACGACGTCAAACAGACAGTACAGGCTCTTACGATGTTAGAGTTATTGTATTAATAACAAGGCCAAGGCAACGGGAAAACGCTTATAATCCTTTATTAGATAATCCGTATGGAACTATTGCAAATTAAAGACGGCCTAACATTCGACGATGTACTTCTCGTCCCCAAACGTTCTCCCATAATTTCTAGATCTCAGACCGATTTGAAGACAAAACTTTCTCGTAATATTACGCTGAATATACCGCTGATTAGCGCAAATATGGATGCCGTCACAGAATCTAGCATGGCTATCGCTATAGCAAGAGAGGGTGGTATTGGTGTAATTCATAGATTTATGACTATTTCAGATCAAGTAGACGAAGTTCTAAAGGTGAAACGATCGGAATCTGTTATGATAGAACAACCGTATACCATCAAGTCCAATATGACGGTTCAGGATGCGAAAAACCTAATGCTTGAATACGGCGTTTCCGGTTTGTTGGTTGAAGAGAATGGAAAAAGACTCATAGGCATTGTTACTAGACGAGATATCACTTTTGAAACAAATTTGCAAAGCAAAGTCTCTGATTTGATGAGCAAAGATATTATTACTGCAAAAGACGGAACGACCATAGAACAAGCCAAACAAATTCTACATGATCACCGAATCGAAAAATTACCTGTAATTGATGATAGGAACCGGATAGTTGGCCTTATTACGAGTAAAGACATTTTGAAAATGGATCAGTACCCATATGCATCTAAAGACAAGAAAGGGAGACTACTTGTAGGTGCAGCAGTTGGAGTGAAAGACGATTATTTGGAGCGCACAGAAGCACTATTAGAAGCCGGGTCTGACATCATAGTAGTTGATATTGCTCATGGTCACAGTGACAACGCAATTAATACAGTGCATATGATCAAGAAGGTATTTCCTAATTGTGAACTTATTGCTGGAAATGTTGCAACTGGCGAAGGAGCAAATGATTTGATTAGAGCAGGTGTAGATGCAGTGAAGGTCGGTGTAGGATCGGGTTCAATTTGTATCACAAGAATAATTACAGGATCAGGTGTTCCGCAACTAACTGCGATTATGGAAAGTGTCCAGGTTGCAAAAGAATATGGCATTCCTGTAATCTCTGATGGAGGCATCAGGACTTCAGGAGATGCTACGAAAGCAATAGCAGCTGGTTCATCTTCTGTGATGGTTGGTAGCTTATTTGGTGGAACTGATGAAAGTCCAGGAAAGACGATGATCAAAAATGGAAAAAAATTCAAAATGTATCGAGGAATGGCATCATTTTACGCTTCCCTTGGTAGAAAGTACCGAGAAGGGAGTTCTCACGCTGGAGATTCAGTAGACTTGAATGATTATGTTCCAGAAGGGGTCGAAGCGATGATTCCGTACAAAGGGAGTGTAGTTGAAATCATCAGACAACTAGTAGGCGGTTTAAGATCCGGATTAAGCTATTGTGGTGCAAAAACAATCACACAAATGCAAACTAATGCTGAATTTATTAAAATGACTCCTGCCGGTTATGTCGAAAGCCAACCTCATGATGTAGATTTAATGTAGTTTTACGGTATCCTAATCAAGGGCGTTGGAAGGTGCCTTTACCGATTTATTTGGTTGAGTCAGGAATTTGGAATCATATATAGGGAGCTATTAAGCAGAATTTTAAAGCCGCGATCCTCCAACTTGAAGTAAGATTGGTGAAGTAAGGTATTCAGAATGAAAAATGACTGTTTATAATATGAAAAAGAACCTGGTCTTTTCTAAATTAATCAGACGTTTTTAAATATCTTGCAAGTCTGACAGCATTGCTGTCCTAGAGCATAACTACCATATTCTTCCTTATTGACCCTATACATCTTGTTGCACAGTGTTATTATTCTTCTATGGATTGAGGTTGTCTCTTTTCTTCCTCCTCTAATACCTGCTCTGGATTTACTGCGAGCTGTTCTGACTCACGTTGTTCTCTCTGTAATTCTTCTATGGCTTTAATTGCTTTAATGTCTTTTTCTTTTTTTTGGCTCCCTCCTATTACTTCAATACTACTGTTAGCATCAGGATTCTCATTTTTGTTTGACAATATACTCCATATGCTGGGATATCACTATATTAATTCAAAAGACCTTAAAATTGAATTCGGAGGTTAATTTAATTGATTGATGTGCGATCTTATTAATATGTGATAGTAGTAGCGTAAGAAAGCGTATACATTCCTAGGCTATCCCACAACCTGAAGATGAACAATGATCAGGTTATAATCCTTGTACGTCTGCAACACTTCTAAGTCATAGACCCACTCCAAAAGCGGTATTAGTAAGAATTAGTAAGAGTGATACTCTGTCTTATGGTGCTTTAGTTCTTTAAGTGTGACAAACAGAATATTATTACATTTTTCGCATTTCCAGTGGTTTAGCTCTGACTGTTTGTATCTCGTACTGCCTCCTGCTCCATTTTCATAGAACCCAGTCTTATTGTTATAGTTAATATAAGCATAATTTACTCTGTACTTTATCCCTTGATGCCTATCTTGAGATATACCTTTCATTTTATCCATATCTTATTCAATAGAAAAGGAAGGCTTTCTTCCATCTCGTTAAAACAACATACATATCCACTACCCTAACAGACTTAGTGTAACTACATATTAAGTATATCTAATCCTGGAACTTTGGAACGCGGGACAAAAAAAGTCCGTTGTAGAAACTAGTGAAACAGCATTTGGAGGAAAGTTGATGTTGATAATAAGATGATTCAGCCGTAGAATCAGAGGATAGATTAGCAAAACTCTGCTTTTTTGTAAGAACCCAAGTTCTTAAAAAATGCACTTTTCTTTTTCACTGATTGTAATGCATACTTTATATTCTCATCGACGGAGTGACCCTCAAAATCTACATAAAAGTTGTACTCCCACGGTGCGTCTTTCGTAGGACGAGATTCTATTTTAGTAAGATTAATCTTTCTGGAAGCGAATTCTTCTAGTATATTAAATAACGCTCCAGAAACGTGTCTAATTGAAAATATGATCGACGTCCGATCTTTATTAGTTGGGTTTGCCATTGTTTTTGACAGTACCAAAAACCTTGTAAAATTATTTTTTTTATCTTCTATTCCATCATCTCGAATTTCCATTTTGTATATCTCAGCTGCTCTTTTACTGGCTATTGCAGCAGCATTCATGATTTTCATTTCCTTAATCATCTTTACAGCGCCAGCAGTATCGTATGTGGGAATAGGCTCTAATCCCTTCCTTTTCAAATAACTTCTACACTGAGCAAGAGCTTGAGGATGAGAATATACCGACTCTATTGACCGTGTATCTTTATTTGTGATAAGGCAGTGTCTTATCCTCTGATAGATTTCTCCCGACACAAGCATATTTGTCTCTAACAATAAGTCATAAGTTTCATTAATACTACCTTCGATCGAATTTTCAATCGGAACTATTGCAAAATCCACTTTGCCTATCTCTATTGTCTCAAATACTTCTTGGATAGTTTTCTTGGGGAGAAGCTGTGCGTTTGGAAAATACTGTAAAGTCGCCATTTCACTGTATGCTCCTCGTTCGCCTTGAAAAGTAACCCTTTTACTTGTCATTACCGGTCTACTAATTATTATTGCTCGTTTTATGGATCAATGTGAATGTGTCTTTACCATAATCGTTTGTGAGCTTACGCTCTTCAAATACACCACATTCAATACATTTTATCGCACTATTTAACCGAACTGTATCTCCGCCACAATTAAAACACAAAGCATAGAGAACCCCAAATTCCTTTTCATCTATAGTAAGATGAATAGTTGAGTTTAATAGGCTGATTACCCGTCCTCGAATTATATCTCCAACTCTAAATATGGTTCTTGCCCTACGGTCTCCTCTATCACGTCCGGTACCGCCTAATCTAGTTGATGCAATTGCAGAAAATCCCGCCTCTGACTTCCTTTCATTTACATATAGAATTCTCACTGAAAACATGCTTCCGAATAACATTTCTATATAACCAACTACTATGTCTCCAATTTTTGGTAACATTGGGGAGTGCTTTTGATTGATCTTGACTATCCGTCTTTTGAAATCATAAACTTTAGTTCCGACTGTCGATGATCTCACTAATCCGTTAACAACATAGGTATTTTTCCCTCCTTCAAATTCCTCAATGGATGCAACCTGTTCTCCAGGCAAGATTGGCAATGCTGATGGTCTATCTGGTTTCATATATGACCAGTAGATCTTTTTGAAAGTTATAATTGTTACATTGACTTGTAATGGAATCAAATTGAGAATGGTTTAAAGTTTGATTTCTTTTGTTCAGAATTGCGGTCTGAGAATAATGTATGATTTATGTATTCAAATACTAAAAAGAGATACATTTTACACAACCTTCAACATAGAGAGAAATATAACAGAATATGAAAACAACCATAAGACGTTTGCTTTTGATTTTATCCATTATTATCAATGTCATTGTACATCCATATTCAAATCAAATCTTTTGTTTGCCAAAGGAATTGTACAACATGATACTAGGAAATGAAAGGAACATCAGAGACTTTAGTAAATTCTTATACTGTTGAATTAGATTGCAGATTCTCCTCTCCTATTTGATCCAATATCCACTGCATCGTCTACATCGGATATGAATACTTTCCCTTCTCCAACTAGACCAGTACTTGTACTTCCTATAATCTTATCTACTATCTCGTCTACCATTGAATCGTTAGCTACTAATAAAATTGTAGAATTTACATTAAATTCTGGTACATAAGTAGAGGTTCCTCTTCCCGAATGGAGTTCCGGCCTGGGGATCTGTCCCCTACCTTTTGAATCAAAATATGTTATACCACCAAGATCTAATTCCTTTAATGCTAAAAATGCTCTTTCCAACCTTGACTGAGGGATTACCGCCTCGATTTTTTTCATTATATATATTTAATTTATAAACTACCTTTATTAAATATTATGTAATCAATTAAACTCAACTGATCTGACATTAGACGAAATAATCCAAACCAACAATATCACGATTAACTATTACAGTAATGCCGTGGGCTACAGGGCTAATGTATTTATTATTCGATAACATATTATTTGGTATCTATACAGTACTTTCATCACCAGCCTTGCGTCTATTTGGAAAGAAAGCAATTTTATACTGTGCTAATTGCAACAAGAAACTTACCCATAAATACAAGCCTTCAGAGGAATGGAATATTCTTGGCTCTTTGTGCGCTGATTGCCATATTGAGAAGACTAAAGAATTTATTCTAAAAAAACAAGAGGAAAAAAGGAGGCTTGAAGAAGGTCCCGGCAACTGTTCGATCTGTGGAAAGGTTGTCAGCAAAAGCGAAGAAAACAAACCACGATGGCAATGGAATATGGAATCAGAAACTATAATATGTAAAAGTTGTTATAATAAGAAAGAAGCAGATTATGACAAGAAACTGAACTTTTGTGTAATCTGTAATAAAAAGATGGGTTTTATTCGTTACAATCCAAAACCAAAGTGGAAGATTGAAGGACAGTTGTGTAGAGGGTGTTGGGACAAACATAATCAGCCTAGGAATTAAATTGGAGTTGTTCAAAAAACACATATGTGAAACTTGTGAAAAGAAATTCAGAAAAATTGAAGAACTTATGCAGCACAAGCAAGTTATACATGGGAAGAGTCTTCTATATGAGTGTAAACAGTGTAATGTTGGGTTTACGGGAATGGAACAAATGCGTGACCATGCGAAGAAGTACCATTCATACAACAAAATCAAAGACAAAAAGATCAGGAATGATGACAACAATTAATATAGTTTGAGCTACAGGAGTTGCAACAACATTATCTTTCTAACTTGTTGATAGATACTACTGATGCTGTCAGATTTGCATATATATAAGAATAGACGAACATCCATCTAACTATATTGATGAATTCAGACCCTCTTAATTGAGCGAGTTTTTTAATTTACATTATCTTTTCTACTAAGAGTCGACAACATTAACGTCTCCTTGCTACTATTGTATGTGTCTGCTCCACGTACCATCTGACTTTATCTTTGAATTTTGACCACCAATCTAAAAATAAATCACTGCTATCTGCTTCAAATAATAAAAATCCATTATATTCAGTTCCCCATGCATGATCATATTCTCCTACAAGTTCAACACCATCTGGTAAGCTGTTTTTTATTTCATGCCATTCAGAATTTGCTTTCTGTGATTCATCTGTGCTCATTGACTTGAACCTGTAGAAAACCAAGAATGTAGATGCAGCCATATCTAAGTCTGTATATAT